>DATDTH010000528.1:0-3183 GCA_035290985.1 Pseudomonas sp.
AGCGACATGCATCTGACCACCCCGCAAACAGTCCAAGCGACACCCGTGAGCGGAAACCTGATTACCGACGCCAGCCACGCCATCGGCAGCAACGATGCCTGGAATGCAGTGGACAGCCTGGGTAGCGAAGGCGCGCTGATCAGTGCGGTCAATGGCTCCAGCGTGACGGCCAGTGGCACTACCAGCATTCAGGGCCTGTATGGCACGCTGGCGATTGCGGCCAACGGTGCTTATACCTATACCCCGACGACGAGCCTAGCGAACGTGTCGAACCAGGGGCAAAGCGAGACGTTCAGCTACACGTTACGTCAGCCGGATGGCGACAGCGATACGGCTAACTTGATCATCAGGATCGCCGATACGCCCTATACCGCCCCGACCGCCATCAGCGGCAGTGGCACACTCAACGGCGGCGCTGGCCAGGACATATTGCTAGGCAGCACCGGGGCCGACACCTTGAACGGTTTGGCCGGCCACGACCGCCTTGAAGGCGGCGCGGGCAACGACACGCTGAATGGCGGTATCGGCAACGATCTGCTGATCGGTGATGCGGGCAATGACATCCTGCTTGGCGGTATCGGTAATGACAGTCTCATCGGCGGAACAGGCGCAGACACCTTTGTCTGGAAGAGCGGCGATACCGGCAGCGACGTGATCAAGGACTTCAACATCGCCCAAGGCGATCGCATCGATCTGCATGAGCTGCTGCAAGGTGAAAACGACGGTAATATCCTCAACTTCCTTAGAGTGGATACAGCCACCTCGACCCTGCAGGTCAGCACCACCGGCAGCCTGTCGGCCGACGGCAGCAATGCCGACGTTACCATCAAGCTTGAAAATGGCGGCCAGGCAGTCGATCTGTCCAGCTACGGTGCGAACTCGTCGGCTATCGTCAACTCATTGATCGCCGGTGCCGATCCGTTGATCAAGGTCGATCACAGCTAATCACACCGTCCGCTCCTGGCCGCGCCAGCACGGGCGGCCAAGGCCTAGCCTGAAAAGGATTGCCGATGTTCTATGTGCAACGCGATGGGCAAGGCCAACTGATCCGCGTCGAAGCGGCGGGCTTCGCCGAGATGAGCGGCTCCCTGGCTGCCGATGACCAGGAGGTGCTGGCCTGGTTCGCCAACCAGACCGTGGAGACCAGCCTGCTGCAACTGCAGCAGAGCGACCTAGTGATGATCCGGGTACTCGACGACCTGATTCAGGTATTGATGACCAAGGGCGTGATTCGCATCACCGACCTGCCACCCGCGGCGCAATCCAAGCTGATGAACCGGACCCAGGCACGGGAAGCCCTGGGTGGCTTGACCCGGTTGATCAACGATGAAGAGGCCGGGGTGATTTAAGGCATTTTCAGGAAAAATCTGCCTGCATTTGGCCGCCTGTTTCAGTCTTCGCCACCACACCGGCCTCCCGGTGCGCACGGCGCCCCCTACCCAAACACTTCGGCGAGCCCCCTGATCGCGTGGGGTTCGCTGCGCCTTAACGCCACTCGGCCGGTTCGCCGAACAGGCGCCCCTGTCCGCCCTGAAAGCCCATATCCTTCAAGACCGCCAGTTCGCCCGGGGTTTCCACCCGTTCCGCGATCAGCGGCAGGTCGATGCTGTGGGCCGCGCGTTGCATGGCCTCGATAAACAGGCGCTTGTCGTTTTCCTGGTCGATATGCCGGATATAACTGCCATCGATCTTCAGGTAGGCCAGGCCGAGTCGCGCCAGGTTGCCGATCATGCTGAAACGTCCGCCGAAGTGCTGCAGGCTGAGGGCGAAGCCCAGCTCGCGCAGGCGACGGATCAACTGCTCCAGCACCGCCTGCTCCGGCAGTTGTGATTCCTCCAGTTCGAGGATCAGGCGCGGGCCGAACTGGGGATGCTGACGCAGGCGTTCCAGCACCCGGTTCAGCGCCAGGGGGTCGCGCAAGGTCGCAGCGGAAAGATTGAGGGCCAGGGGCTCGCCGTGCCCGGCCATCTGCTTGAGCACCAGGTCGAGCATCACCTGGTCCAGGCGTGCCGACCAGCCGAAGCGCTCCAGCCAGGGCAGGAAACGCCCGGCGGCAATGGTTTCACCCTGGTCGTCGAGCAGGCGCGAGAGCACCTTGTAGTGCAGCACGCGCCCGGTCTCCCGGCAGTCCACCACCGGTTGGAAGAACAGCCGGAAGCGCCCCTGGAGCAACGCCTGATCGAGCAGGCGGTGCCAGATATGGCGTTCTTCGCCGAGACTGGCCACGGCGCTCTGCTCGAGACGCACCCAGGTCGGCTCGCCCTGGCGCTCGGCCTGGGCCAAGGCCTCATCCGCCAGGCCGAGCAGGCTCTGGGGCACATCCCCCGGCTGGAAGGAAGCGACGCCGATGCAGGCCACCGGTGTGCAGTCCGAGGCCCCGGTATCGCGCAGGTTCTCCAGGGCCGCCGACAGCCGCTGCGCCAGTTGCTCGGCTTCCTCGCGCACCAGGCCCGGGGCCAGGATGGCGAACTCGCCACCGCGGCTGCGGGCGACCAGGTCGCTGGTTTCCGGATGCTCCGCGCTCAGGCGCAGCAACTGTTCGGCCACCGCCTTGAGCAGCTGATCGGTGCGCTGTCCACCCAGGCGCTGGTTCAAGCCGACCAGATCCTGGACCCGCACCAGCAGCAGGTAGCCGGAACAGGCGTGGTCCTCAAGGCTCAGGCGCGCCTGCAGCTGCATGTCGAAATAACGCCGATTGGCCAGCCCGGTCAGGCTGTCCTGGTAGGCGTCTTCACGCAGTTTTTCACTGCGCTCAGCCTGTTCCTGGAACAGCGTCTTGAGCTTCTCGACCATCTGGTTCATCGCCTGCACCACGCGCTTGAGCTCGGGGGTGCGGGGCAGTTGCGGCAGGCTGAGGAACTCGCGACGGGCGATGGCCCGGGACTGCTCGACCATATAATCCAGGGGTTTCAATTGCGCCCGCAGCAGGAAGGCGCCGAGCAGGCCACTGCCCAGGCCGCAGACCAGCAACCAGGCCAGGCTGCCGAGAGCGCTCTGCCACAACTTGCCGATGGCGAACATCGGGTGGCTGATCACTTCGACCCGAGCCGCCTGTTCCCAGCCACGGCTGACGATGGCATCGCCGCCGGCCGGTTCCAGCCCGATCAGCGCGACGAACCAGGCAGGGGCCGCACTCGCGCTGGGAATGCCGCTGCGCTCCACCAGCGGCTTGCCACTGGCCTG
>DATDTH010000529.1:0-9738 GCA_035290985.1 Pseudomonas sp.
TCGCTGGCGGCCGGAGCGCTGGTCAGCTCGGCGCCCGCGACCTGGGGTGCGCTGATCTGCGCGAGCAGGTCGTATTCGCCGAGGCGGATCACTTCGCCGTCCTGCAGGCGTTCGCTGCCGCCACGGCGCAGGCGCAGGCCCGATTGCACCAGCAGCACGCCGTTGGTGCTGAGGTCGGTCAGGTAGTAGGCGCCGTCGACGAACTGGATGCTGCAGTGGCGGCTGGACACCAGACGCTCGGGGTCGGGCAGGACCCAGTCGTTCTCGGGGCCCCGGCCGATCGTCAGGCTACCCTCGCCCAACTGCTGCTGCGAGCACTGTCCGGGCGTCAGCTTGTGGTAGCTGGTAATGGTCAAACACAGTGGCATTGGAGCTCCTTGCACGCCGTCATTCAGCGACATTTCTGAATGACGGAACCACCGATGCGGGCAACCTCGCCGAACGTCCGGGTCCCGCACCGCCTTTTTACGCTGGCGCGAATTCTACCGCCTGGGCCTGGGCGATTTCGTATTTTCTGACAAGCGTAGGGAATAAAAACGACCTGCCTCACAGATTGCTCCGACAATCCACCGGCGGTCATGGCTTGCCTTGACAAGCCCCATGACCGCTACAAGAATGCTGTTCGCTGAGTCAAAAGCCGGCGAAATAAGGACTGGCGCTGACCCTGCGCAACTCGAACGCGATGGATCCCACGTTCGACTCTCAATCGGATCGATTGGCCATCATTGGCCTTGGATATGGAGATCGCCCCGAGTGTTGGATGTACCCCTGCTGCTGTCGGCTATCGCTGCCGAATCGCCTTGCGGCGACGATCTTGAATACGACGCGGCCTTTCTCGAGCTGGAACGTATAGCCCAAGGCCAGCCCGAGCGCCAGATGGGCGATGCCGTGTTGCCGGCCGAGCCGCCGGAGTGGCCGCGCGTGTGCGAACAGGCCCGCGCGCTGTTCGCGCGCAGCAAGTACTTGCGGGTCGCCAACCTGCTGTTGCGCGGCGCTATAGCCCTCGACGGCCTGTCCGGCCTCGCCCAGGGCTTGCAGCTGGTCGAGCAGCTGCTGAAGCTGTACTGGATCGAGCTGCATCCACGCCTGGATGAAGACGACAACGACCCGACCTTCCGTATCAACGCCCTCGCCGGCCTGACCGCCGAGCCAATCATTCACCTGCTCTGGGAGGCTTCGCTGACCCGCTCGCGGACCTTCGGTCCGGTGACCCTGCGCGCCGCGTTGAATGCTTTCGGCCTGCAGCGCTTCGCCAGTGAAAGCCTGAGCCAGGACCAGGTGCTGGGGGCCTTTCGCGACAGCGATGAGCAGAGCCTGCAGGCCACCCGCGAGGCGCTGAACCAGGCCCAGGCGGCGCTGCATGGCATCGAGCGCCAGGTCAGCGAACAGGTGGGGTCGGCCCAGGGGGTCGACCTCGCCCCGCTCAAGCAACTGCTGCGCCAGATATTGCACCTGCTCGGCGAACCGGCACCGACCGCCTCGGTCGAGCCGGCTGCGAACAGCATTGCGGCCGGGGTGGACAGCCCCACCGCCGCGCCCCAGATGGGCGCCCGGCCGAGCGGCGAGATCGCCAGCCGCGACGACGTGCTGCGCCAGCTCGACCGCCTGCTCGCCTACTACGCCCGGCATGAGCCCTCGAGCCCGGTACCGGTGCTGCTTGGCCGGGCCAAGAGCCTGGTGACGGCCGACTTCGCCGCCATAGTGCGCAACCTGATTCCCGACGGAATATCCCAGTTCGAAGCCTTGCGTGGGCCCGCCCCCGAATAGTCAGTCCGGGCACCCGCAATCACATCATCGGCTCGCGGCCGGTGACGCCAATGTCAGTCGCCGCAGCGCGAGGGAGGAGCAACATGGTAAGCCCCAGTAGCCAGAAATTCATCGCCCGCAACCGTGCGCCACGAGTCCAGATCGAGTACGACGTGGAGCTCTACGGTGCCGAGAAAAAGGTCCAGTTGCCCTTCGTCATGGGCGTCATGGCGGACCTCGCCGGCAAGCCCGCCGAACCCCTGGCGGCGGTCGCCGACCGCAAGTTCCTGGAGATCGACGTCGACAACTTCGACTCGCGCCTCAAGGCCATGAAGCCGCGCGTGGCCTTCAATGTGCCGAACGCCCTGACCGGCGAAGGCAACCTGAGCCTGGACATCACCTTCGAGAGCATGGACGACTTCAGTCCGGCCGCCGTGGCCCGCAAGGTCGACGCCCTGAGCAAGCTGCTCGATGCGCGCACCCAGCTGGCCAACCTGCTGACCTATATGGACGGCAAGACCGGCGCCGAGGACATGATCATGAAAGCGATCAAGGACCCGGCCCTGCTGCAGGCGCTGGCCAGCGCACCCAAGCCGCAAGACCCCGAGCCGCAAGCTTAACGAGGACGATCAGCATGGCTGACTTGAACACCCAGACACAGGCGCAGCCCCAGGCTACGACCGAGCAGACCAGCGAGTTCGCCAACCTCCTGCTGCAGGAATTCAAACCCAAGACCGAGCGTGCCCGCGAGGCGGTGGAAACCGCCGTGCGCACCCTGGCCGAGCAGGCCCTGGCGCAGACCAGCCTGATCTCCAACGATGCGATCAAGTCGATCGAGTCGATCATCGCGGCCATCGATGCCAAGCTGACCGAACAGGTCAACCTGATCATGCACCACGGCGATTTCCAGCAGCTGGAAAGCGCCTGGCGCGGCCTGCACTACCTGGTCAACAACACCGAGACCGACGAGCAGCTGAAGATCCGCGTGCTCAACATCTCCAAGCCGGAACTGCACAAGACCCTGAAGAAATTCAAGGGTACGACCTGGGACCAGAGCCCGATCTTCAAGAAGATGTACGAAGAGGAATACGGTCAGTTCGGCGGCGAACCCTATGGCTGCCTGGTGGGTGACTACTACTTCGACCAGTCGCCGCCGGATGTCGAACTGCTCGGCGAGATAGCGAAGATTTCCGCGGCCATGCACGCGCCCTTTATCGCCGCCGCTTCGCCGACCGTGATGGGCATGGGCTCCTGGCAGGAACTGTCCAACCCGCGCGACCTGACCAAGATCTTCACCACCCCCGAATACGCCGGCTGGCGCTCCCTGCGCGACTCCGACGATTCGCGCTACATCGGCCTGACCATGCCGCGCTTCCTCGCGCGCCTGCCCTATGGCGCCAAGACCGACCCGGTGGAGGCCTTCGCCTTCGAGGAAGAAACCGCCGGCGCCGACAGCAGCAAATACACCTGGGCCAACTCGGCCTATGCCATGGCGGTGAACATCAACCGCTCCTTCAAGCTTTACGGTTGGTGCTCGCGGATCCGCGGCGTCGAGTCTGGTGGCGAAGTCCAGGGCCTGCCCGCGCACACCTTCCCCACCGACGACGGTGGCGTGGACATGAAGTGCCCGACCGAGATCGCCATCTCCGACCGCCGCGAGGCGGAACTGGCGAAGAACGGTTTCATGCCGCTGCTGCACAAGAAGAACACCGATTTCGCCGCGTTTATCGGCGCCCAGTCGCTGCAGAAGCCGGCCGAATACGATGACCCGGACGCCACGGCCAACGCCAACCTGGCAGCGCGCCTGCCGTACCTGTTCGCCACTTGCCGCTTCGCCCATTACCTGAAGTGCATCGTGCGCGACAAGATTGGCTCGTTCAAAGAGAAGGACGACATGCAGCAGTGGCTGCAGGACTGGATTCTCAACTACGTCGACGGCGACCCCACGCACTCCACCGAGACCACCAAGGCCCAGCATCCCTTGGCCGCGGCCGAGGTGGTGGTCGAGGAAATCGAGGGCAACCCGGGTTACTACAGCTCCAAGTTTTTCCTGCGCCCGCACTACCAGCTCGAAGGGCTGACGGTGTCGCTGCGTCTGGTATCCAAGTTACCTTCGGCCAAGGGGGCCTAAGGCGCGTCACGCGGATGCCTGCCATGGTGGCGGGCATCGATCAACCAAGGTGGCGCTGGCCACAGAGGAGCAATGATGGCTGTTGATATGTTCATCAAGATCGGCGACATCAAGGGCGAGTCGAAAGACAAGGCCCACGTCGATGAGATCGATGTACTGTCGTGGAACTGGGGCATGTCCCAGAGCGGCAACATGCATCTGGGCACGGGCGGTGGCTCGGGCAAGGTCAATATCCAGGACCTGACAATCGTCAAGTACCTCGACAAGTCTTCGCCGAACCTGATGATGGCCTGTTCCTCGGGCAAGCATTATCCGGAAGCCAAGCTGACGGTGCGCAAGGCCGGTGGCGACAATCAGGTCGAGTACCTGATCATCACCCTGAAGGAAGTGCTGATCTCGTCGGTGAGCACCGGCGGCAACGGCGGCGACGATCGCCTGACCGAAACCGTCAGCCTGAACTTCGCCCAGGTGCTGGTCGACTACCAGCCGCAGAAGGAAGATGGCTCCAAAGAGGGTGGTCCGGTCAAATACGGCTGGAACATCCGTCAGAACGTGAAGATCTGATTGCTGTCAGACCGGCCCTGGAAAGACGCGCAAGCGTCCGACCGGGGCCGGTGCTTTTCCGGGCCCCCGTGCTGAGTGCGGTGCCCACGACTTGCGCAGCCTGCCCTCCCGGGCGCGCTGCACGCTCTGCCGGCAAGCGGGCCATCGCCCACCTGCCGCTGCCGAGCCCCGATTACCCGCGCCGCGAGCGCTGTCCACAGGGAAACAAGCGCAATGACTGCCGATGAACTGTTGCGCGCCGGTCGCCTCGATGATGCCCTCAAAGCCCTGCAGGAGCAGGTGCGCAGCCAGCCGGCGAACGCCACGCTGCGGATCTTCCTGTTCCAGCTGCTGGCCGTGATGGGCCAGTGGGGACGGGCGCAGAACCAGCTCAAGCTGGTCGGCGAACTGGACCCCCAGGCCCTGCCGATGGTGCAGACCTACCGCACCGCCCTGGACAGCGAGGCCCTGCGTGCCGAGGTGTTCGCCGGGCGCCTGACGCCTGTGCTGCTGGGCGAACCGGCCGCCTGGCTGGCGCCCTTGATCCAGGCCCTGGCGCTGGATGCCGAGGGCCAGGGCGACGCCGCGCAACGCCTGCGCGACCAGGCGTTCGAGGCCGCCCCTGCCCTGGCCGGGCAGCTCAACGGCGAGGCCTTCGCCTGGTGCGCCGATGCCGACCCGCGCCTGGGACCGGTGCTCGAGGTGATCATCAATGGCCGTTACGCCTGGTTGCCCATGAGCAACCTGCGCAGCCTGACGGTGGAGGCGCCCAGCGACCTGCGCGACCTGGTCTGGCTGCCGGCCGAACTGACTCTGATCAACGGCGGCAGCACGGTCGCGCTGCTGCCCAGCCGTTACCCGGGCACCCTCGAGGCCGGTGACGACGCCGCGCGCCTGGCGCGCACCACCGACTGGCTGGCCAGCGGCACGCCCGTCGGTCAACGGCTGTTCGCCACCGACGGCGGCGACACCGCGCTGTTCGACCTGCGCAGCCTCGAATTCGCCCCCCTGGAC
Organism: Pseudomonas sp.; assembly: GCA_035290985.1. Taxonomy (GTDB): domain Bacteria; phylum Pseudomonadota; class Gammaproteobacteria; order Pseudomonadales; family Pseudomonadaceae; genus Aquipseudomonas. Next base: position 5,435 of record DATDTH010000529.1, read on the forward strand.
CTTTGACCATGGCCGGCATGCCCCACCAGGATCGCCTGCAGCCCTCGTTGCTGGATCGTCTCACCGACGACGAGCGTGACAACCCCAAGGAAAGCGCGGACAAGCGTGTGCTCTCCATGAGCCAGCTGAAGGCATCGGTGCTGCGTGACCTGACCTGGTTGTTCAACACCACCTCGCTGCTGGACCGCGAGACCGCCGCCCAGACCCCGGCCGGCAGCTCGGTGCTCAACTACGGCTTACCGGCCCTGGCCGGGCATAGCCTGTCGAATATCGATATCCACGCCATCGAAACCCTGCTGACCGAAACCATCGCCACCTTCGAGCCGCGCATTCTGCGCAGCTCCCTGCGGGTGCGCGCCCAGTTGCTGGCCGACGGCATGGACCATAACGCCCTGAGCTTCGAGATCGAGGGCGACCTCTGGGCCGAGCCAGTGCCCTTGCGCCTGTGGCTGACCACCAACCTGGACCTGGAAACCGGCCGGGTGCAGATCGCCCCGAGCGAAGCGCGGAGGCGCACATGAACCCGCGCCTGCTCGACTACTACAACCAGGAGCTGGCCCATGTGCGCGAGAGCGCCGCGGAGTTCGCCCGCGAGTTCCCGAAGATCGCCAGCCGCCTGACCCTGTCGGGCGTGGACTGCGCCGACCCCTATGTCGAGCGCCTGCTGGAAGGCTTCGCCTACCTGACCGCGCGGGTCCACCTGAAGCTCGACGCCGAATACCCGACCTTCACCCATAACCTGCTGGAAATCGCCTACCCCCACTACCTGGCACCGACGCCGTCGATGACCGTGGTGCAGTTGTGCGCCGACCCCAACGAGGGTTCGCTGAGCAGCGGTTTCACCATCAAGCGCAATGCGCCGCTGCGTGGCCTGCTTGGCCGGGATGAGCAGACCGCCTGCGAATACCGCACCGCCCATGACGTCACCCTGTGGCCTCTGGAAGTGGTCAGCGCCGACTACTTCGGCAACCCGGCTGCGGTGCTCGGGCGGTTGGCGGCGAGCGAGCCCAAGGCCAAGGCCGGGTTGCGCATCCGTCTGCGCAGCGGCGCCGGCCTGCCGCTCAAGGGCCTGGCGTTGGAGAATCTGCCGCTGTACCTGCACGGCGCCGACGAGCAACCCTTCCGGCTCTACGAGCAACTGCTCGGCAATGCCTGCGCGGTGTTCGCCCAGGCACCGGGCGGCGACTGGGTCGAACGCCTGCCGGCGGGCGCCTTGCGCTCGCGCGGCTTCGACGATGAAGACGCGTTGTTGCCGGTGGTGCCGCGGGCCTTTCAGGGTTACCGCCTGCTGCAGGAGTACTTCGCCCTGCCGAATCGCTTCCTGTTCGTCGAGTTCGCCGAGCTGCGCCGCGCCGTGCAGCGTTGCGCCGGCCACGAGCTGGACCTGATCATCCTGTTCAACAAGCACGATGCCAGCCTCGAGGGTACGGTGGGCGCCGAGCAGTTCGTGCCCTTCTGCACCCCGGCGATCAACCTGTTTCCGCGCCGCGCCGACCGCATCCACCTCAGTGAGCGGGTCAACGAACACCAGGTGATCGCCGACCGCACCCGGCCGCTGGATTTCGAGATTCATTCCCTGACCCAGGTGACCGGCCACGGCAGTGGTCCGGAGCAGCCGTTCCAGCCCTTTTACGCGGTGCGCGACCCGGCCCGCTATGGCCGCGAGCAGGCCTATTATATAGTCCGCCGCGAGCCGCGTCGGTTGTCCAGCAACCAGCGCCGCCAGGGCCCGCGCTCCCCCTACGTGGGCAGCGAAACCTTCGTCTCGCTGGTGGACGCCAACCAGGCGCCGTACCGCCACGACCTGCGCCAGCTGGGCATAGGCGCGCTCTGCACCAACCGCGATCTGCCGTTGTTCTTTCCGGTGGGTACCAGCAAGAGCGACTTCAGCCTCGAGGACAGCGCGCCGGTGCTGGCGGTGCGCTGCCTGGCAGGGCCGAGCCGGCCGCGCGCCAGCCGCGCCCACGATGCCAGTGCCTGGCGCCTGATCAGCCAGCTGTCGCTCAACTACCTGTCGCTCACCGAGCAGGGTCAGGGGGCGGCGGCCTTGCGCGAGCTGTTGCGCCTGTATGGTGACCTCGGCGATCCGGCGCTGCAATTGCAGATCGAGGGCCTGCGCGAGGCCAGCAGCAAGGCCTGTACCCGGCGCCTGCCGATGCCCGGGCCCATCGTCTTCGGCCGTGGCCTGGAGATCAGCCTGGAGTTCGATGAAAACGCCTTCCGAGGCACCGGCGTGTTCCTGCTCGGCGCGGTGTTCGAGCGCTTCCTGACGCGCTACGCCTCGATCAACAGCTTTACCGAGACGGTGCTGCGCACCACCGAGCGGGGCGAGATCATGCGCTGGCAGGCGAAGCCCGGATGCCGACCGAACCTTTGAACACGCTCGCCGAGATGGCGGCCGCACCCTGGGAGTACGACTTCTTCCAGGCGTTGCGGCGTATCGAGTGCGAAGCCCAGGACAAGCCGCGCCTGGGCCATTCCGTGCGCCTGGCGGACGATCCGCTGCGCCTGGGGCAGACCCCCGACTGCAGCTTCGCGCCCTCGACCCTGGCGACGGTGGAGCCGGCCCATGACGCGATGCCGCCGCGGGTCGAGCAGTTCTTCTTCGGCCTCACCGGACCCAACGGCCCGCTGCCGCTGCACCTGACCGAATACGCCCGCGAACGCCAGCGCAACGCCGACGACCCCGGCTTCAAGCGCTTTATGGACATCTTCCACCACCGCCTGCTGACCCTGTTCTACCGGGCCTGGGCGGAGGCGCGGCCGTCGGTCAGCCACGACCGCCCGGACGACGACTACTGGTCGGCGCGCCTCGCCGCCCTCTCGGGCCGCGGCATGGACAGCCTGCTCGGACAGGGGCCGATTCCGGACGCCGCGCGGCATTACTACACCGGTCACCTGTCGGCGCCGACCCGCTACCCGGATGGCCTGCGGGTGATCCTGTCGGAGTATTTCGAGCTGCCGGTGGCCATCGAGGAATACGTCGGCCAATGGCTGGAGCTGCCGGAGTTCAGCCGGCTCGGCGTCGCGTCCAGCAGCCTGGGCCTGGATGCCTGCCTGGGCACCCATGTCTGGGACCGCCAGCACAAATTTCGCCTGCGCCTGGGTCCGCTGACCCTGGTGCAGTACCAGCGGCTGTTGCCCGGCGGCGAACTCTTTCGTCCGCTGGCGGCCTGGGTCGCCGAGTACCTGGGCCAGGAACTGGACTGGGACGTCAACCTGGTGCTCAGTCGCGCCGAAGTGCCACCCCTGAACCTTGCCGGCGGCGGCCGGCTGGGTTTCAACGCCTGGCTGGGTGACCCCGGCGAGGATGCCAAGGATCTATTGCTGGCCAGTCAGTATGCCGGGGACCGGTTGCTGCAGCGCCCGAATCAGGAGATGGGAAATGAGTGAGATCAGCCGGGTTGCGCTGTTCGGCAAGCTGAACAGCCTCGCCTACAAGGCCATCGAGGCCGCCACCGTGTTCTGCAAGCTGCGCGGCAACCCCTATGTCGAGGTGGCCCACTGGTTCCACCAGATCCTGCAGCTGCAGGACTCGGACCTGCACCAGTTGATCCGCCAGTTCAATCTCGAGCCGGCGCGCCTGGCCCGCGACCTGACCGAGGCCCTCGACCGCCTGCCCCGCGGCTCCACCTCGATCACCGACCTGTCCTCGAACCTCGAGGAAGCCGTCGAGCGCGGCTGGGTCTTTGGCAGCCTGATGTTCGGCGAAAGCCAGGTGCGCACCGGCTACCTGATAGTCGGCATGCTCAAGACCCCGAGCCTGCGCCATGGCCTGCTGGCCCTCTCGGCGGAGTTCGACAAGATCAAGATCGAGGCCCTGACCGAACGCTTCGACGAGTACGTCGGCGCGTCGCCGGAGAACGCCCTGGGCGCCAGCGACGGCTTCAATGCCGGCGCCGTGCCGGGCGAGGCCAGTGGGGCCATGGCGCCGGGCGCGCTGGGCAAGCAGGAGGCCCTGAAGCGCTTCACTATCGACCTGACCGAACAGGCCCGCAGCGGCAAGCTCGACCCCATAGTCGGGCGCGACGAAGAAATCCGCCAGATGGTGGACATCCTGATGCGCCGGCGGCAGAACAACCCGATCCTCACCGGCGAGGCGGGTGTCGGCAAGACTGCGGTGGTCGAGGGCTTCGCCCTGCGCATAGTCGCAGGTGATGTGCCCCCAGCGCTCAAGGACGTCGAGTTGCGCAGCCTGGACGTCGGCTTGCTGCAGGCCGGCGCGAGCATGAAGGGCGAGTTCGAGCAGCGCCTGCGCCAGGTCATCGAGGACGTCCAGAGTTCGCCCAAACCGATCATCCTGT
>DATDTH010000530.1:0-2555 GCA_035290985.1 Pseudomonas sp.
CTCGGCCTTCCACCGCGCGTTCAAGAAATGGACCGGCCTGACACCCGGCGCCTACCGCGCCCAGGAGCACTGAGAGGCTGATAGACTGCCCCTCATCCGACTTCGGCGAACGGCACCCCCATGTTCATCAAACGCAGCTTCGAATCGCTTCTCGCCACCTGGCTGGCCGGCCTCCTGGCCCTGTTGCCCCTGGCCCTTAGCCTGATGCTGCTCGGTTGGCTGGTCGGCCTGCTCAACGGCCTCGCCGGCCCCTCCAGCGCCGTCGGGCAGCTGTTCGCCAGCCTCGGCCAAACCTTCGTCAGCAACCCGTTTCTCGCCTACCTGTCCGGCACCCTGCTGCTGATCGCGGCCCTCTATCCCCTGGGCCTGGCGGTGCAACTGGGCCTCAAGGGCCCGCTGGCCCGGCTGATGGACCTGACGCTGCGGCGCATCCCGCTGTTCGGCAAGCTGTACAACCTGGCCGACCGCTTCGTCGGCCTGCTGGACAAGCAGGATGCCGACATCGGTGCCATGAGCCCGGTCTGGTGTTTCTTCGGCGGTGACGGCGTCGCCGTGCTGGCGCTGATGCCCAACCCCGAAGCCATCGAGATCGATGGCCGCCTGCACCATGCCGTGCTGGTGCCCACGGCCCCGATCCCGGTCGGCGGCGGCCTGCTCTATGTGCCCGTCGACTGGATACGCCCGGCGAACATGGGTATCGACACCTTCACCAGCATCTACGTCTCCATGGGCATCACCCTGCCGCCACCGCTGCACAAACGCCTGGCCCGCGCCCGGGAATAGGTGCGTCAGCGCGTCCCCTGCAGGAGCCCGCGTGCTGGCGATCCTGGTACTGAACCGAATCTGTACAGCGGGGCCTCAGCGCTTTAGGCTCGGATTCTTCCGATCCAACGCGCAACGGAGACTTGCCATGCGTACTTCCCTGCTCAGCCTGCTGATGCTGTTCAGCGCCCTCGGCCATGCCGAAATCCAGACGCGGGAGCTGCCTTACCAGGGAGCCGACGGCACCCGCCTGATCGGCTATTACGCCTACGACGACGCCATCAGCGGCAAGCGCCCGGGCGTGGTGGTGGTACACGAATGGTGGGGGCTGAACGACTACAGCAAACGCCGCGCCCGCGACCTCGCCGCCCTCGGCTACAGCGCCCTGGCCATCGACATGTACGGCCAGGGCAAGCACACCGAGCATCCGGCGGATGCCCAGGCCTTCATGCAGGCGGCCATGGCCGATGCCGACGCGGCCAAGGCACGCTTCCTCTCCGGCCTCGACCTGCTCAAGGCCCAATCCCAGACCGATGCCGGCAAGCTTGCAGCCATCGGCTACTGCTTCGGCGGCAAGGTGGTGCTGGACATGGCCCGCCAGGGCGTGCCCCTGGCCGGCGTGGTGAGCTTCCACGGCGCCCTGGCCACGGCCACCCGCGCCACGCCGGGCAGCGTCAAGGCCAAGGTGCTGGTCGAGCATGGCGCCGCCGACAGCATGGTCAGCAGCGACGACGTCGCCGCCTTGAGCGCCGAAATGGTCAAGGCCGGCGCCGACTTCCAGCTCGTCAGCCTGCCCGGGGCCAAGCACGGCTTCAGCAACCCCGGCGCCGATGCACACCAGGCCCATGGCGTCGATGTCGGCTATCAGCAGGCCGCCGATCAACGTTCCTGGGCCGACATGCAGGCCTTCTTCAAGCGCCTGTTCGACGCGGGCTGAGTTGGATGGGGACGAATGGCGCACAAAAAAAACGGGAGCCCAAAAGGGCTCCCGTTAAAAAGAATCAAAGCACCAAGGAGCTCTGATTAAAACCTCACCTGCGTTCCCGAAGAAACACAGTCTGCAGTCTGGCAGTACAGTCCGACACATTCCGTTGACCCTTTGTTGTCCCTTTGCAACGGAATGTAAACGAAGCGGCGACTGGCCGCCTCGCCAGCCACCAGGCAGAATGCCGGCATGACCCAGTGCCTACCGCCCCTGCCCGCCTGCTGCACCCCCCTCGACCATAACTGGCCCCTGCCCTGGCCGTTGCCGGGTGCCCAGCTGCTGCGCACCCGTTTCGACCCGAGCCTGCTGGCGCCGGACGACTTCGAGCGCCAGGGCATACCGCCGGCCCGGGGCGTGGCCAAACGCCAGAGCGAATACCTTGCCGGCCGCGTCTGCGCCCGGGGGGCCCTGCACCGGCTCACCGCCGAGGTCCGGGTGCCGGCCGTGGGCGCCGACGGAGCGCCGCAATGGCCGCAGGCCGTGGTTGGCTCCATTACCCACGGCGCCGGCTGGGCCGCGGCCGTGGTGGCCCACAGCGGCGACTACCAGGGGCTGGGCCTGGACCTGGAGCAGGTACTGAGCGCCGAGCGCGCCGAGCGCCTGGCCGAGCAGATCCTCACCCCGGCCGAACTGCAGCGCCTGCAAAGGCTGGAGAGCGAGCGACGCGCATTGCTGATAACCCTGACCTTCTCCCTCAAGGAAAGCCTGTTCAAGGCCCTCTACCCCCTGGTCAAGACCCGCTTCTACTTCGAGGACGCCGAACTGCTGGCCTGGTCACCCGAGGGCCGCGCGCGCCTGCGCCTGCTCA
>DATDTH010000531.1:0-5994 GCA_035290985.1 Pseudomonas sp.
TGGTCGCTTTGCTGGTCATATTCACACCTTTTACAGACAGGTCCGGCAACGCGGACCTGCAATCATAATTAGGGCACGGAGGGTCGCCCGTTGAGCCCGCAGCGTGGCGCGGGCCATCGCTCGATCAGACCGAGAACAGCAGGTATTCGCGTTCCCAGGAGCTGATCACCCGCTTGAAGTTCTCGTGTTCGGCGCGTTTGACCGACACATAGCCGGTGATGAACTTGTGCCCCAGGTACTGCTCCAGGGCCTTGCAGTTTTCCATCCGCTCCAAGGCGTCCTCGATGGTCAGCGGCAGGCGCAGGTTGCGGCGTTCATAACCGCGGCCCTTGACCTGGGCGCTCGGCGCGAGGGCCTCGACCATGCCCATATAGCCGCACAGCAGACTGGCGGCAATGGCCAGGTAGGGGTTGGCATCGGCGCCCGGCAGGCGGTTTTCCACCCGACGGTTCTGCGGACCAGCATCCGGCACGCGCAGGCCGACGGTGCGGTTCTCCTCGCCCCATTCGACGTTCACCGGCGCCGAGGTATCCGGCAGGAAGCGACGGAACGAGTTGACGTTGGGCGCGAACAGCGGCAACAGCTCGGGAATGTACTTCTGCAGGCCGCCGATATGGTGAAGGAACAGCTCGCTCATGGAGCCATCGGCATTGGAAAAAACGTTCTTGCCGGTTTTGACGTCGATGATGCTCTGGTGCAGGTGCATCGCGCTGCCCGGCTCGCCGGTCATGGGCTTGGCCATAAAGGTGGCGGCGACGTTGTGCTTGAGCGCCGCCTCGCGCATGGTGCGTTTGAACACCAGGATCTGGTCGGCCAGGGACAGGGCGTCGCCGTGACGGAAGTTGATCTCCATCTGCGCGGTGCCGTCCTCATGGATCAGGGTGTCCAGGTCCAGGCCCTGGAGTTCGCACCAGTCGTAGACATCCTCGAACAGCGGATCGAACTCGTTGGCCGCCTCGATGGAGAAGGACTGGCGACCGGTCTCCGGACGCCCTGAACGGCCGATCGGCGGCTGCAAGGGGAAATCCGGATCCTCGCAGCGCTTGGTCAGGTAGAACTCCATCTCCGGCGCGACTATCGGCTGCCAGCCCTTGTCGGCATAGAGCTTGAGAATCCGCTTGAGAATGTTGCGCGGCGACAGCTCGATCGGGTTGCCCTGCTTGTCATAGGTGTCGTGGATCACCATGGCCGTGGGCTCGATGGCCCAGGGCACCAGGAACACCGCGTTCTCGTCCGGGCGGCAGAGCATGTCGATATCGGCCGGGTCCAGCAGTTCGTAATAGATGTCGTCTTCGACGTAATCACCGGTCACCGTCTGCAGCAGCACGCTTTCCGGCAGGCGCATGCCCTTTTCATCGAGGAACTTGTTGGTCGGGGAAATCTTGCCGCGGGCGATGCCGGTCAAGTCGCCGATCAGGCACTCCACCTCGGTGATCTTGTGCTCTTTAAGCCACAGGGTCAGCTTGTCCAGTTTGTTGCTCATAACGACCTCGGAATTTGATACGGCTCGGGCCCGCGGGCTCACAAGCTCGGTTCAGCGCTGGCTCGCCCGTTTTCGGCAGGCGTCACCAAAGGCTTTGAATATAGCCAGGTAATGAGGATTGGCGCGCACCTGCCACTCGGGGTGCCATTGCGCGCCGAGGGCAAAGGTGCGCGCCCCCTCGATCGAGAACGACTCGATCAGCCCGTCAGGGGCAAGCGCTTCGACACGCAGGCCCGGCGCCAGACGGTCGACGCCTTGGCCGTGGATGGAATTGACCTGGATCTGTTCCGGCAGGCCGAGGCCCGCCAGTACACCGCCTGGTAGCACCCGCAGGGCATGGCTGGGCGCATATTGCACCTCCAGCGATTCGCCTTCGGGCTCGCGATGGTCCATAAAGGAAGGAAGCTCATGCACCGCTTGGTGCAGGCTGCCGCCGAAGGCCACGTTCATTTCCTGGAAGCCGCGGCAGATGCCCAGCACCGGAATGCCGGCTTCGACGGCCGCGCGGATCAACGGCAGCGTGGTGCGGTCGCGCTCGGGGTCGTGGTGGGTGCCGCTCGCACTGGCCGGGCCCTGGTAATGATAGGGCTCGACATTGGACGGCGATCCGGTGAACAGCAGGCCGTCGAGACTGGCCAATAGCGTCGGCTGGTCGATCAATTCCGCCAAGGCGGGGATGATCAGTGGCAAGCCACCAGCACCGACGGCCACGGCGCGGACGTACTTATCACCGGCTATATGGTAAGGATGCAGACCGACCTGTTTAGTGCAGGCGGTAACGCCGATCAACGGCAGGCGAGACATGTGACACCCGTTTTATTGCTGTTAGAGGGGTGAAACCGAGCTTAGCCTTGTTCATTTTTTTACACAATAGCCATGTAAAAAATTGAACACAGGCCACTGAGCACCGCGCCGGCCAAGGCCGCGCCCGGGGCTGCACTGCCCTGAAACGCCCTAAAAATGGCCACAGAGCGCTTTTTTAGGGCAGAATGTGGCACTATTGACAGGCTGCCAGGTTTAAGATTGACTCAGCTCGTGGCAGCTTAATGATTGATATTTTTAACAAGAAAGGTGTTGCATCATGTCGGTACCCCCGCGTGCCGTTCAGCTTAACGAAGCGAACGCGTTCCTTAAGAAACACCCTGAGGTCCTGTTCGTCGACCTTCTCATTGCAGATATGAATGGAGTGGTGCGCGGCAAGCGCATCGAGCGTGCGAGCCTGCACAAGGTTTACGAACGCGGCATCAACCTCCCGGCGTCCCTGTTCGCCCTGGATATCAATGGCTCGACGGTGGAAAGCACCGGCCTGGGCCTGGATATCGGCGATGCGGACCGTATCTGCTACCCCATCCCCAACACCCTGTGCAATGAGCCCTGGCAGAAGCGCCCCACCGCGCAACTGCTGATGACCATGCATGAAATGGAAGGCGAGCCGTTCTTCGCCGATCCACGGGAAGTGTTGCGGCAGGTGGTCGCGAAGTTCGACGAACTGGGCCTTACCATCTGCGCCGCCTTCGAACTGGAGTTCTATCTGATCGACCAGGCGAACGTGAACGGTCGGCCACAGCCGCCGCTCTCGCCGCTGTCCGGCAAACGCCCGCATTCGACCCAGGTCTACCTGATCGACGACCTGGACGAATACGCCGAATGCCTGCAGGACATACTCGAAGGCGCCAAGGAGCAAGGCATTCCCGCTGACGCCATCGTCAAGGAAAGCGCCCCGGCACAGTTCGAGGTCAATCTGCACCATGTGGCGGACCCGATCAAGGCCTGCGACTACGCCCTGCTGCTCAAGCGGCTGGTGAAGAACATCGCCTATGACCATGAGATGGACACCACCTTCATGGCCAAGCCCTACCCTAACCAGGCGGGTAACGGGCTGCACGTGCACATCTCGATTCTGGACAAGGACGGCAAGAACATCTTCGCCTGCGAAGATCCCGAACAGAACGATGCCCTGCGCCATGCCATAGGCGGCATACTGGAAACCATGTCCGCGTCCATGGCCTTCCTCTGCCCCAACGTCAACTCCTACCGGCGTTTCGGCGCGCAGTTCTATGTGCCGAACTCACCGTGCTGGGGCATCGACAACCGCACCGTGGCCCTGCGCGTGCCGAACGACACCGCAGACGCCGTGCGCATCGAGCACCGGGTCGCCGGCGCGGACGCCAACCCCTACCTGCTGCTCTCGGCGGTCCTGGCCGGTGTGCACCACGGCCTGACCAACAAGATCGAACCCAATGCACCCGTGGAAGGCAACTCCTACGAGCAGAACGAGCAGAGCCTGCCGAACAACCTGCGCGACGCCCTGCGCGAGTTGGACGACAGCGAGATCCTGGCCCGTTATATCGACCCGAAATACATCGATGTCTTCGTCGCCTGCAAGGAGAGCGAGCTGGCCGAGTTCGAGAACTCGATCTCCGACCTCGAATACAACTGGTACCTGCACACCGTGTAACAGGCCCCGCCGCCGGCCTTAGGCCGGCGGCGACTTATTCCGCACCATGCCCCATGACCGATAGACAGCCTTGGCCTTTAGCGCCAGGGGCGGCCTTGCCGTGCATGTTCGCCGGGTCGACTCGCTTACAGCGCCGTCCACCCGATTATTTCTGATGAAGGTGTCGCGACTCCCGACGACGCTTCATTCCCGAAGGAGAGCGTGTGATGTCCCGTTTTCTGGCTCCGCTGTTGCTGACCCTCGCCCCGCTCTGGGCCCAGGCCGAGGAGGTGATCAGCGTCTACAACTGGAACGACTATATCGCCCCCCAGGTGCTCAAGAGCTTCGAACAGGAAACCGGTATCCGTGTCGACTACCACACCTTCAGCAATGCAGAGGAAATGCAGGCCGCGCTGCGCGGCCCCACAGCCATCGACGTCCTGGTGCCCTCCCACAACGACCTGGCGCGCCTGATCGAGGAAGACCTGCTGCAACCCCTGGACTTCAGCCGCCTGCCCAACCGCCGGCACCTGGACAAAGAATTGCTGAGCAAGCTGGCGGCGGTCGACCCGGGCAACCGCTATGCCCTGCCCTACCTCTGGGGCGCCGTCGGCCTTGCGGTAAACGTGCCGCTGGCCGAGGCGGCCTACGGCGGCCCACTGCCCGACAGCTGGAGCCTGCTGTTCGACCCGGCCCAGAGCGCTCGCCTGGCCAGCTGCGGCATAAGCGTACTGGACGCACCGGACGAAACCCTCTCGATACTGCTGAGCTACCAGGGCCATAGCCTGGCCCACAGCGCCCCAAGCCGGATCAAGCGGGCCGGCAAGGTGCTGGACGCGCTGCGACCAAACCTGCGCTACGTCGACAGCGAACGCTACATCGACGCCCTCGCCAAAGGCGAGCTGTGTGTGGCCATGGCCTGGGTTGGCGACGCCCTGGGCGCCGCGGCCGCAGGACAGCCGGTGCGCTTCAGTGTGCCCCAGGAGGGCTCTGTGCTGTTCATCGACAGCCTGACCATTCCCCGCAGCGCCCGCCGCGCCGACCTGGCCCAGCGCTTCTTCGACTACCTGATGCGCCCCGAGGTGGCGGCGCTGATCACCGAGGAAACCCTCTACCCCAATGGCAATGCCGACGCCAAAGCCTTTCTCACCGCGGCCCTGCGCGAGAATCCAGGGCTGTATCCGGACCCGGCCAACAAACGCCGTCTGTCCGCCCTGGAAACCCTGCCAGCCAAACACATCGGCATCCGCGACCAGGTCTGGGCTCAATTTCGCGACGGCCGCTAAGGCGACCTCGATAGGAGGCGTTTACCGAGGTCCGCTCGGTGAATGAATGCGGCCGCGCCCAATGCCGGAAAAATCGCCTCGGGCTTGCTAGCGGCCCGCTGGCTGGCGTCCAATAGCCCCCTGCCCGCCGAAGAGAGCCGTCATGCCGCGCCCCGCCACCGTCCGCAAGCCCCGCGCCAGCAGCCAGGCGCGGATCGCCGCGATCCTCGAGGCCGCTCGCGCCCTGCTCGCCGAGCAGGGCATCGCCAGCCTGTCGATCTACAGCGTGGCCGAACGGGCGCAGATGCCGCCGTCCTCGGTCTATCACTTCTTCGCCAGCGTCCCGGCCCTGCTCGAAGCTCTGACCGCGCAGATCCATGGCGCCTTCCGTGCCTGCCTGCAGGCCCCCATAGACGCGACCAGCCTGCGCGACTGGCGCGACCTGTCGCGGCTAGTCGAGGAACGCATGCTGGCGATCTATTCCGCCGATGCCGCCGCGCGCCAGCTGATCCTGACCCAGCACGGCCTGACCGAGATCAACCAGGCCGACCGCCAGCACGACATCGAACTGGGCCGGCTGATGCACGCCCTGTTCGACCGGTATTTCCAGTTGCCCGCCCTGCCCGAGCCCGAGGAAATCGATGTGTTCGCCCTGGCCATGGAACTGGGCGACCGGGTCTATGCCCGCTCGGTGCAACAGCACGGCAGCATCACTCCACGCCTGGCCGAGGAAGGCATGCGGGTATTCGATGTCTACCTGAGCCTGTACCTGCCGACCTTTTTGCAGAAAAGACCGCTCTAGTCCTTGC
>DATDTH010000532.1:0-11157 GCA_035290985.1 Pseudomonas sp.
ACCCGCATCCCGGCCCATGCGGCCCTGGGCGAAACCGTCGGCTGCGTCGACAAGCTGAAAAAGCCCTGGGCCAAGGCCCTGCTCAATGCCGTGCTGCGCCGCGCCCAGCGCGAGGGCGAAGGCCTGCTGGGTGAACTCGAGCATGACCCGGTGGTACGCACCGCCCACCCGCGCTGGCTGCAGAAGGCCTTCAAGGCCCACTGGCCCGAGCACTGGGAGGCGCTGTGCGCGGCGAACAACGCCCACCCGCCGATGATCCTGCGGGTCAATCGCCGCCTCGCCAGCCGCGACGCCTACCTGGCGCAGCTGCTGGCCGCCGGCATCCAGGCCCAGGCCTGCGCCTTCAGCCGCGACGGCATAGTCCTGACCCAGGCCTGCGACGTGCGCGACCTGCCGGGCTTCGCCCAGGGCCATCTCAGCGTGCAGGACGAGGCCGCGCAACTGGCCGCCGACCTGCTCGACCTGGCGCCGGGACAACGGCTGCTGGACGCCTGCTGCGCGCCGGGCGGCAAGACCTGCCATGTACTGGAAGCCGAGCCGGGGCTGGCGGCGGTGGTGGCCGTGGACCTGGAAGCCAAGCGCCTGGTGCGGGTCCGGGAAAACCTCGAGCGCCTGGACCTGAGCGCCGAGCTGATCGCCGCCGACGCGCGACAGACCGCGCTCTGGTGGGACGGCCAACCGTTCCAGCGCATCCTGCTCGACGCGCCATGCTCGGCCACCGGGGTGATCCGCCGCCATCCGGACATCAAGCTGACCCGCCAGCCCGAGGACATACTCGCCCTGGCCCAGCTGCAGGGCGAACTGCTCGATGCCCTGTGGCCAACCCTGGCGGTCGGCGGCGTGCTGCTCTATGCCACCTGTTCGACCCTGCCGACCGAGAACACCGAGGTGATAGCCGCCTTCCTCGCCCGCACCAGCGGTGCCCGCGAACTGGCCATAGCCGGGCCCTTCGGCCTCGCCCAGGCCCATGGCCGGCAATTGCTGCCCCAGCCGGACGGCCATGACGGTTTCTATTATGCCAAGCTGATCAAGATCGCCGCATGCCCAGGCGATCGACACGTCATCGGTGGGCAGTCGCCCACCCCAGAGGAGTGAGAGTTTGAAAATCATCATTCTCGGCGCCGGCCAGGTCGGCGGCACCCTGGCCGAACACCTGGCCAGCGAGGCCAACGACATCACGGTGGTCGACACCGACGGCGACCGCCTGCGCAACCTCGGCGATCGCCTGGATATCCGCACCATCCAGGGTCGCGGCTCCCTGCCCACCGTGCTGCGCCAGGCCGGGGCGGACGACGCCGACATGCTGATCGCCGTGACCAACAGCGACGAGGTCAACATGGTCGCCTGCCAGGTAGCCTATACCCTATTCCACACCCCGACCAAGATCGCCCGGGTGCGCGAGTCGGCCTACCTGACCCGCACCGGCCTGTTCCACAACGACGCCATCCCGGTGGATGTGCTGATCAGCCCGGAACAGGTGGTGACCAACTACATCAAGCGCCTGATCGAATACCCCGGCGCCCTGCAGGTGATCGACTTCGCCGAGGGCAAGGCCCAACTGGTCGCCGTGCGCGCCTACTACGGCGGTCCGCTGGTGGGCCAGCAGCTGCGCCAACTGCGCCAGCACATGCCCAACGTGGACACCCGGGTGGCGGCGATCTTCCGCCGCGACCGGCCGATCCTGCCCCAGGGCGACACCGTGATCGAAGCCGACGACGAGGTGTTCTTCATCGCCGCCAAGGCCAATATCCGCGCGGTGATGAGCGAGATGCGCCGCCTGGACGACAGCTACAAGCGGGTGGTCATCGCCGGCGGCGGGAATATCGGCGAGCGCCTGGCCGAGGCCATCGAGAGCCGCTACCAGGTCAAGATCATCGAAATGAGCCCGGCCCGCTGCCGGCACCTCTCGGAAACCCTGGACAGCACCATAGTGCTGCAGGGCAGTGCCTCGGACCGCGACCTGCTGGTGGAAGAAAACATCGCCGACGCCGACATCTTCCTGGCCCTGACCAACGACGACGAGGCCAATATCATGTCCTCGCTGCTGGCCAAGCGCCTGGGCGCGCGCAAGGTGATGACCATCATCAACAACCCGGCCTATGTCGACCTGGTCCAGGGCGGCGAGATCGACATCGCCATCAGCCCGCAGCTGGCGACCATCGGCACCCTGCTGACCCACGTGCGCCGCGGCGATATCGTCAGCGTCCACTCCCTGCGCCGCGGGGCCGCCGAGGCCATCGAGGCCATCGCCCACGGCGATGCCAAATCGAGCAAGGTGGTCGGCCGCGCCATCGAGGACATCGCCCTGCCGCCCGGCACCACCATAGGCGCGATCATCCGCAACGAAGTGGTGCTGATCGCCCACGACGACACGGTCATCGAGTCGGGCGACCATGTGATCCTGTTCCTGGTGGACAAGAAATACATCCGCGACGCCGAGCGACTGTT
Source organism: Pseudomonas sp. (assembly GCA_035290985.1). Taxonomy (GTDB): domain Bacteria; phylum Pseudomonadota; class Gammaproteobacteria; order Pseudomonadales; family Pseudomonadaceae; genus Aquipseudomonas. The sequence continues at coordinate 2,449 of DATDTH010000532.1, forward strand.
CCAGGTCGGCCTGACGTTTTTCTAAAAGCCCGGGGCGGATAACCCAGGCACTGCGAGGGAGCCGCACCATGCTCGAAGGACTGGAAAAAATGCTGGCCAAGGGCGTGGACAACGCCCTGTTGCGCTTCGGCCTGGGCAAGGCCTACCTGGACCGGGAAGAGCCCGCACGGGCGGTGGAGCACCTGCGGCGCTGCGTGGCCTTCGACCCGGCCTATTCCGCCGCCTGGAAACTGCTGGGCAAGGCCCTGCTGGCCCAGGGCGACCTGGAAGGCGCGAAAGCCGCCTGGCAACAGGGCCTGGGCGCCGCCCAGGGCCATGGCGACAAGCAGGCGGAAAGGGAGATCTCGGTGTTTCTTAAACGCCTCGAACGCCGACAGCCAGGGCCCCGCCCGGATTGATCGACGGCCCCAGGAGGCGCCCATGCTTCGTTTTGTCTTGACCCTGGGCCTGTTGGCCGGCTCCCTGGCCGCCGGGGCCGGCGAGCCGCAAAAGCCCTTGCGCGTCGAGCGAATCGGCACAATACAGCTGGCGGCACAGGCCCAGCAGGAGCCGGCGGTGGAACAGGCCTGCCGGCAGTGGGGCCTGTCGGTAGCACAGGCCCAGGCGTTTTTTGCACTGAGCGATATTCAGACCAGCAGCGCGCTGCATTACAGCTTCTACTGGATGCCCTGCCACCTGGAGGGCAGCTTGCGCGACAACGCCGGCCAGCGCTGGCTGTTCGAAATCAACCCCGCGGCCACGGCCAGTACCTGGCAACCCGGTGGCACGCGTTATTTCTGGGGTTGCTGGCAAGCGGCCTGCGAGCCCTTGGTGCTGATGATGCCCACGGCACCGGATGCCGAGTACTGAACGTCAGGCAAGGGCATGGGTAATAGGGTTTCAGTCAGCCTCAGCAGCTTGTTTCGGTCGCCCTGGCTTAGCGCGGGTCACCCTCCGCCCCAGGACAGTCTCCACCTCTGCCGCAAACCTTGAACTGCCAAGTGCATAGTTCCCGTTGGTGGCTGAACGGATCTGATCCACCAGGCCAGGATCAAGCTGATGCCGAAAAAGCTCACGATAGGCCTCAGCTCGCGGCCCCTCCGCCGCACCCAACGCTTGGTATAAGGGGTGTCGCGTGATCAACGCAGACGGCTCAGCCTGGGCATTCACCCGATAACTCGACCACCGATACTCCGCCGGATGCTCCACCATTCCAGCCCGCACCGGGTTCATCTCGATGTATCGATAGCAGGCCAGCACGTAGCTCTCTTCCCGCATCAAGCAGGAACGAAAGCGCCCCTCCCACAGCGTGCCGCTGCGGCGATACGTACGATTAATATATTGCACATAGCGCTGGCCAAGCCCCTTCATCAGCATCCCGGCGCTTTCCGGTCGGTCAGGCGTCAGCAGCAGATGAACATGGTTGGTCATCAGGCACCACGCATGGATCGCGCAATCATGCTTTCTTGCCTGATCCGCAAGGGACTCCAGATAGAGCAGGTAATCTTCCTCGGCGAAGAAACAGGCCGATCGATTATTCCCCCGCTGAATCAGGTGCAATGTGACACCCGGCAGTAGCACACGCGCTCGACGCGGCATATGGAAACTCCTTTTCCATGGAACGACGCCAAGACAGACTAGACGAGATCAGGATAATCGTGGTCTGTCCCCTAATTTCTGTCCCCTAATTTCCATTTCGAATCGACCCCCGAATTTCCCTGTTTCATCTATCAATTTTTGTTACATCAGAATAACAACCAAATTTTGGAATTTTTTCATAGTTTCGAGACGGGTCAAAACTTGATCTAGCCTCTTCAAGCTCATGAGGATTGAATTTTTCTCGTCTAATAACGAGCCCGCCCTCCTCATTAAAAATGTAGCACTCTCCACCTACAACTTCGTCCCCCTCCCCTTCAAATTCACGATGAGTCGCCATAGTCAAAAATAACTTATCAGCATCTATGGTTTGAAATTGGTAGGTAAGATACTCGCGACATCTTTTATCTAAAAAACCGACACCAACCATTCCTTTATCTATCGAGAACTCAACAAAGCAAGATGGAACGGAGTCCGATCCAATAAGAGCCGTATATGACTCACCCGAGAGATGCCTAGAATGTGCCGAAGCTTCATCCATAGGTTCTATCGCAATCTTTTTCATCCGAAACCAAGATTTACAGTAATAAATAGGCAGCACCATCAATACACCTTCCCATTAGTATCTCTAATTAAAACCCCTACCTTATTGGCAGAGTCCAAGATAGATTTTGGAATTACACCATTCTGGGGAGGAACCTCCAGAATAACAGTACCTTGCATTTTTTGACCGCCCAAAGATCCACTGGATGGAACTTTCGCAATGGTCGCCCCAGAAGGATACTTCGTAACTGCCTCACTTATATAGCTCTTTGCTGTAGCCTCTGAAACCTCAGAAAGTTGTGTCAGTTTACGAGAGACGATTTCGCCTTTTACGGGGTTATACGAATCAACACGATAATAGCCGTTCCCATCAGGTCGCTGAATATAAACTTCATTATTCGGGTAGTTCTTAGACTGAACCTTATTAAATTCATTGCCCGCATCAAGCCGTTGCAACCATTCAGGTTTAGACGACGGGGCTACCACATCATCTACCTTTCCGGCAGCGCCACCAGTTCCTTTTGTACCAAGCCCACTAGCAAAATCTCCAGCAACGCTCGTATTTTGACCATTATAAGTGATCTTTCCTGGGGTGTACATTTCAGAAAGCCCACCACTATAAGGACCTTCCGAGGCAGTCCAGGTAAGGGGCTTTAAAGGGGACGGATCTATTTCCCCTGTGCGTGGAACGCCACTCGCCTCTCCAGGCCTAACCAGCTGTGGATTCCAAGCGCCGCGTTGAGAGCGAGGGACGCCACGTGCGGGACCTATACTCTCAAACCTAATGCCGTAGCCGCCAAATTTACTTAATGCGCCTCCGGTTAGCAAGCCACTCAGCAGCGCGCCCCCCGCTTGCGCCGGATTATCGTAGGAAACGAGCGGTGTAACGTTGTAAGGGCTGCTTTCTCGGAAGCTTGTAAATGTACCTTCAGGGACACCTACTTCTTCCGCTAGAAGAGAATAACCATCCAAGCTCGTTTTGGTGGTATTAACTGCAAAATTGAATAGGTCAGGGCCAAAATTCACGGTCAGCGCCCGGACTCCACCCTTGGCCCCTTCTCCACCATTGTTCCAAAGTGCAACACCCATTTCTGCCAAGCTATATCCGAAACCACCGAGGGACTTCATCGTGCCCGAAAACAGATACTTAAATGCACGGCCTTCTGTGACAGCGCTGTCTTGCTCCCCCAGCCAATAGTCATCCATCGCTTCTCGGCCTTCCGCTAGCCAACCTAATTCCGAGTCATCGAAATCTGAAACTCCATAGACAGCTATCGAAGGAAGCATAATCTCCCGGCTTACCAGCATCTCTGCGGGATTAAGAGAGTTAATACGCTTCTCTGCCAGCCTGGACCATTTAGCTACCTCACCCACTATTTCCCGCTTGCTTGGTTTACCGTCCTTCGGCCCCAAGAATGGCCCACCCATGGAGGCCTCAACCAAACCGTTACCAATCGCATTGCCAAAGGCATCCGCCGCCACCGCGGCGTAATCCATCTTGCCGCCCTTGCCCATCAAGCGCTGGATGCTTGAGTGGGTCTGGGCGCTGATCATTCTATTGGCGAAATTCGACTTGAAATTATCTGTAGTCAGCCCAAGTTGTTTGCTTATCCCCGCGGAAGCCACAGACGCCAAGGCCCCAGTCGCCATATCGCGCCAGCTGAAGCTGGTTTCCAGCCCTACGATCTTATTGGCAGCATAATTCCCTACATAATTGGCTGATGCTACGGCAGTTACTCTCGCGGCAGTTTGCCAGCCGGACACTACTCCCCCAACACCAGCCCCAATACCCGCTGTAACACCGGCTACTGCCACCTGGCTCCATGAGAACTTGTCCACCACTCCCATAGCCATACCAGCCGCTTGAGATGCTGCGCTACCCACCGCCCCCCCAAGGGCTGCAGCCCCGATAGCGGCCCAACTTCCGCCAGCAAATGCTCCCGCCCCGGCAGTCATGACCGCACTCATACCTGCGGTGAAACCCGCACTAAAGGCACCAAAACCGACCAGCGCAGCCCCCGCCGTAAACACCGCCGCCACGATCGCCACCACCACCATCACGATACTGCCCAAACCCCCGCTTTTCTTTTTCTTCGGCTTCGGTGGCTTGTACTTACCTACCGGGGTCAGGTCGCCCGTGATCTCGCTTGGGTCATAGGGTTTGAAGGTGCTGGCGTCGTTGGCGTTGCTGCCCGCGACATTGGGGATGGTCAGGCTGGTGCCCAGCTCCAAGGGGCTGGAACCGTCGAGGCCATTGGCATCGGCGATCAGGTACCACATGCCCGCGTCGCCCCAGGTCCGCTGGGCGATCAGCTGCAGGGTGTCGCCTTCGACTATCACATAGCTGGTCGGGGTGCGGCCCATGGCGTCCGGCGAAATCGCCGCGAAGGCGCTGGTAACTTCAGCCGTGCTGGCACTGCCAATATTGGCCAGGGCATTGCCTTGAAAGCCGATATAGCTCTGTGCTTTGGTAGGGCTGTCCTCGCGGGTGGTCAACTGCCCTGTCCGGTCCGAGGCGTAACGACGGGTGAACGGCGCCTTGCCAGTTGCAACCGCGGTGAGCAGGTCGCCGCGCGCACTGTAGGTCAGGGTGGTCACGCCAGGGGTGCCCCTATTGACCCGGGCCTCGGTTCCGCTTTCCTTCCAGCTGTCGAAGCCCGTATAGGTCTTGCCATAGGCGCCCCACATGGCCACGTCGCCACTCTTGTCATAGACGGTGTAGCGGTAGTGGATCTGCCGGCCCGCCGCATCGATCATCAGGGTCTGGGGGCGCTCGATATTGTCTTTGCCGATGATCGAGTTTTCATTGAAAAAGGTGTATTGGCTCGGCTTCCAGCGGCTGCCATTCCAGCGGCTCATCAACTGGGCGTTAAGCTTGCCGTCGCCGCGATAGCTAAAGGTCGTTTTGGTCCATGAGGTCCCGATATCCTCCTGATAGAGGCGATTGCCCCGCTCGTCGTAGGTGGCCGTAAAGGTGAGCTTCGCTGATCCCTGTGTGAATGTTTCTAACCCGCTGTCATACGAGGTGGTGCGCGTGTCCTGCCGCTGGGTCGTGCTGACTAATTGGCCAAGATCGCTGTAGCTGTAATTCTCAACAGTGTAAAAATTGAAGGTGTCGTAGTACAAAAATGTCTCTTTGAAGACCGTTGAGCTACGCCGGTAACCGGCCGCGTCATAGCCCCAGGCCTGGCCTTTGGTCTGCCCCCCCAGGCTGCCGGCCACCACCTGTCCATTGGCAACGTAGCCCTCGGACACCAGCACGCGGCCTTCGAGGTCATACTTGTACCAGTCATCGACCACCGTCCGGATCGTGGCTTGGCTGGTGGTGTCCATCTGCACGCGTCGGCGGTTACCGAACTCGTCATAGCTGTATTTCAAGGAATCCAGGCGGGCCGTCGTTACCGCGACATCCCCCAGTCCAACATACTGGCCGCCGGCAGGCGCCTTGACCTCGGCGAGACGATTCTGCTCATCGAAGCGATACCGCACCTCGGCGCTGCGCAAGCCGAAGTGATTGAACCCCGAGTTGATCTCCCGCACGCGATTGCCTTGCACGTCGTATTCATAAGCCGTGGTTCGTGAGTCGCCAGCGGCGCCCTCGACCAGGCTTTTGCTCAGGCCATTACGGTAATAGCTGTAGACCTTGTCCCCGGCGTTCGACAGGCTTTCCGTGGCCACTTGCCCAAACGCGTTATAGCTGTAGCTATAAACCCGGTTCGCCAGGTCTTTACGGCTGGTCAACCGCGAAAAGTCCCCGGTGCTGTAGGTCCAGGTCAGGCTGGCGTTCACCCCATCGGTTTCGCTGATCTTACGGTTGTAATTGTCGTAATCGAAGCTCTTGGCCACCCCGGATTCGTTGCGCGTCCAGGTGATATTGCCGCGTTCGTTGTAGACGGTGTACCGGGTGTTGCCGGCCACGCCCGACATATAGGACTCGCCATGGTCGGCGTCGGCGACGTTTCTCAAGGTTTCTTCGACGGCCGCGGTGCCGCTGATTTCGCCATACAGGCGACCGGCCTGGTCGTACTGGTTGGTCAGCAGGGTGACCTTGGCGCCGTTGCGCAGGATGCCGTGACTGGTGTGGCGGTCCATGGCGTCGTAGCCGTCCAGGGTCACCACGCCCACGGCGTCCTGGGTGGCCACGCGGTTGCCATGGGCGTCATAGCGGTAGTAGCGCGAATAGCCCAGGGCATCGACGTCACGGGTCAGTTGCCCGGCCTGGTTGACCACCTGCTGGCGGCTGCGCAGCAGGGTGAAATCGCTGCTCCCGGCATAGGGCCACAGGTAATCCTGCTCCTGGATCAGATTGCCCACGACGTCGTAACAGCGCTTATGCAGCAGGATGGTGCGGTAGCTGCTGCCATCCTCGCGCAGAATATCGGTAGGCGACAGAGACTCGTCGTAGAGTTGGTTATTGTGATTGTAGGAATAGAAAGTGACGTTGCCGCGGGCATCGGTGCGCTGGGCGACATTCCCCCAGCGGTCATAACTCTGGCGGATGATCGGGGTGCTCAGGGTCAGGTTGAGCGCGTTCAGGGTGTCGGCATTGCGGTTCGCCTCGAAGGCCGGCAGGTGCTGCTCGAGGGTGCGCCCGAGCAGGTCGTTGCGCGCGAAGGTGATGCGGTCGTCGGCCGCGGTGCCCCAATCGCCGAGCACGGTGCTTCTGCTGACCTTGCCGGAGAGATCGTAGTTAAACACCGTTGCGGTAGAGTTGGCGCTGGCATGGGACTCGACCCGACCAACCTGATCGTAGTTATAGAGTTCGACGGTGCTGCCATTGAGTTGCTTATGGGTCACTTCGCCGAAGCGGTTGTAGACCACCGAGTCGCGCGTGGACATAGGGGTGTCCCAGCCCTGGGTGTAGGCATCCAGGGTGGCGGTCTGCTGGCCGAGCTTGTCGTACTCGAAGGTGCGGCGGATAACCTGGTTCATCGGCATGGGCACGCCGAACACGGTCGTCCAGGCGGTCAGGGTGACGCTGATCTGCCGGCTTTCTTCAATGCGCCGGCCGGCCATGTCGACCTTGTAGCTTTGCACCGAACCGGCGGCGTCGATCTCCTGGACCTCATAGCCGGCGGCATCGTAGCGGGTGCGCGTGGTCTGGGTGACGCCTTGCTGGAGATTGCCCGCCGCATCCTTCCCGGCGGCTCGTATTTCGCGAATCACCTGGCCAAAGGCGTTGAGCAGGTAGCTGGTGGTCGGCGAGGCGTATACCGCCGCGTTGGCGATGGGGTCGAGCACGCCGCTTTTCGCGGTGGCGCGGGCCGGTTCGGTGACCCGGACCACCTGGCCGAGGGCGTTGTAGATGGTGCTGGTGACATTGCCGGCGGCATCGGTCAGGGTCTTGAGGTTACCGACCCCGTCGTAGGTGGTGCGGCTGACCAGCAGGTCCCCCACGCGCGCGGTGGCCGAGAGGGCATTGGTCGGCACATCGAGGTTCTGCTGCCAATAGAGCACCTGCTCCTGAGTCACCTGGCTGACCCGCCCCAGGGCGTCATAGTCGAAGCGGGTGCCGCGGTCCTGGCCGCTGGCGGCCGGATTGGCCGGCAGGCTGGCTTCGCTCCAGCTGGTCAGCGCCGTGGCGTACTCGACCTGCCGGCTGAGCTGGCCGAGGCCGTCATACTCCCGGCGCGTGTAGTACCCGAGGGCATCGACGCTGCCGATGCGATTGCCGACCTGGTCGTAGTAATGCACGGTGCTGGCGCCGGTGAGCACGGTCGCCCCCGTCGCGGCATTGCGGCCGACCTGGGTTTCCCGAATCAGCTGACCCAGGCTGTCATAGCGGTAGAGCGTGGTCGGCGCCAGGGTGGCGCCGGTGGAGGTGGCCGGGTTGCCGGTGAAGCTATACAGCCACACCTGATCCTGCTGCACCGACACCTTGTGCCCGACCTTGTCATAGCTGCTGATCAGGGTGCGGTCCAGGGCCGCATCGGCGATCAGGCTGGTACCGGTAATATCGCCGGCCAGGTAATAGCCGCGGGCCGGCAGGGCGGCGGTCAGGCCGTTGGCATGGCGCGTGGTGGTGGTCGGGTTGCCCAGGCTGTCGTAGCTATAGGCGGTGACGCCCATCAGGCCATCGACCTCGTGGGAGACCCGGCCGAGCCCATCGTAGACCTTGAAACTGTCGACAAAATCCGTGGCCGGGTTGCCGCTGTTATTGACCCGCACGCGGTTGCGCACGGCATTGCCGAGGGCGTCGTAGCTCACCTCGGTGCTGACCTGGAAGGTGTTGGCCGTGCCGTCGCTGGACTGCTGGTAGGCGCCGGTGGCTTTGTTGTACCAGCCGGGCGAGGTGATGCCGACCTGCCGGTTCAGGGTGTCGTAGCGATAGGTGGTGGTGCGCGCCTGGCTTAGGTCGTCGCTGCTGGCCGGGTCCGTGACCGCCAGGCGCAAACGCCCTTCCTGGCGGCTCAGCACATTGCCCGCCGCGTCATAGGTCAGCAGGGTGACCGCGCGGTAGATTTTGGCGGTGACGTTGCCCGCGGCATCGATGCTGGCCACCGAAAGCGCGGGGGAGATCTCTTCGGTCAGCCGGTTGAGGCGGTCGTAGTTGTAGGTCCAGACATGGCCGTTCTTGTTGGTCAGGGTTTT
>DATDTH010000533.1:0-4359 GCA_035290985.1 Pseudomonas sp.
CGACCTGGCGCGCGGCCTGGCCGCGTTGTAAAACAACGGCTTCCCCCGGGGGCAACGAGGATCCGTAGGGTGCGCTGCGCACCGCAACGCTTCGGCGAAAACCCGCCGTCCCGGATTGCGCCAAGGCTTATCCGGGCCCCCCTTACGCAAAGCGCTTCGGCGAAGCCTATAGGTTCGGGGGCAATCGATTCCGTAGGGTGCGCTCAGCGCACCGCAACGCTTCGGCGAAACCCGCTACCCCGGATTGCGCCAAGGCTTGTCCGGGCAAAACCGGCCTGCCACCGCGCGTGATCCGGGTCCCGCCCTACGCAATAACCGGGTCACCGATCTTTCGGTGGGTCGCGGAAAAACTGTGCGCGGGTTTTGGGTCGCGGTCGGGTCCGGGACTATGCTTGCCGGCGCTGGGGCAAAGCCCAATAAAAACAATAAAAAAGTAGTACGAAAGGTGCCTGCGCATGGACAGCCGAGAAACGCTCGCAGGAATTCCCGGAGGCGTACTCCGTGAAGACCTGCTGAACCTGCTCCGCCGTTGTGATCATTTTCCCCTGACCCTGCTGCTGGCGCCGGCCGGTTCGGGCAAGTCGACCCTGCTCAGCCAGTGGCGGGCCAGCCAGGCCGGGGCCTCGGTGGTCTATTGCGCCCTGCAGGCACGGGACAACGAGCCGTTGCGCTTCTTCCGCCGGCTGATCGAGAACATCCGCGCCCAGGTCGCCGATTTCGATTTCTCCTGGTTCAACCCCCTGGCCGCCGCCCTGGCGCCGGAGATCATGGGCGAGTGCCTGGCCGAGGCCCTGGAGCGCAGCGAGGAGGGTCTGTACCTGGTGCTGGACGATTTCCAGCATATCCGCGAACCGAGCATCCTCGAGGTGCTGGCCGTGCTGCTGGACAAGCTGCCGCCGGGCGTGCGGGTGATACTCTCCAGCCGCAACCACCCGGGTTTCTCCCTGAGCCGGCTCAAGCTGGACAACCGCCTGTTGAGCATCGACCAGCACGACCTGCGGCTGTCCGCGCCCCAGGTCCAGCAACTCAATAGCCACCTGGGCGGTCCGCAGCTGTCCGATACCTATGTCCGCAGCCTGCTGGCCATGACCGAGGGCTGGATGGCCGGGGTCAAGGTGGCCCTGCTGGCCTATGCCCGCTTCGGCACCATCGCCCTGGAGCGGTTCAACGGCACCCAGCCGGAAATCGTCGACTATTTCGGCCATGTGGTGCTCAAGGGGCTGTCGTCCTCGCTGCGGGATTTCTTTCTGTGCAGCGCCATTTTCGAAAAATTCAACGGCGACCTCTGCGATCGGGTGCTGCAGCGCAGCGGTTCGGCCCTGCTGCTGGAGGAATTGTCGGCCCGCGAGCTGTTTATGTTGCCGGTGGAAAATCAGCCGGGCTGGTTCCGCTATCACGCGCTGCTCCACGATTTCCTCAGCAGTCGCCTGGCCATCGAGCAGCAGGCCCTGATCGTGCCCCTGCACCGGCGCGCGGCCCGTTACCACCTGGAGCGGGGTGAACACGATCAGGCCTTGCAGCATGCCCAGCGCAGTGGCGATGCCGGCCTGTTCGCCAGTCTGCTGGAGCGCAGTTGCGCGGCCTGGATCCCCGGCGGGCACTTCGGCGAGGTGCTCAAATGGGTCGAGCCCCTGGCGGAACACCACTTGCTGGCCAACCCGCGCCTGCTGGTCCCGCTGATCGGCGCCCTGACCTTGTCCCGACGCTTCCACCAGGCTCGTTACTACCTGGACAGGGTGCGCCAGGCCGGGGAGGGCGGCACTGCACTGCTGGACCCCATCACCCTGAAGTTCCTCTGGCTGAACCTGCAACTGTTCCAGCACGACCAGGACTTCGCCCCGGGTGATGACTGGGATGCCCTGCTGGCGCCGGAGGTGCATCGGGACATCCGCGCCGTGAGCCTGACCATCATCGCCTACCACCATCTGATGGACGCCCGCCTGGAGTCGGCGATCCGCTTCGCGGTGCAGGGCAAGGAGATGCTCGGGCAGGCCGGCCACAGTTTCTTCGAGAGTTATGCCGACCTGATCATCGCCCTGTGCAACCGCAATGCCGGGCGCGCCACCAGCGCCCGCAAGGATGTCTACAGCGACTATCAGCGCACCGACCAGCGCTCGCCGGCCTGGGTCAATCGGGCCACGGCCATGGTCGTGGCCCTGTACGAACAGAACCAGCTGGTGGAGGCCCAGCAGCTGTGCGAGGACCTGATGGCGGTGGTCAACTCGTCCTCGGCGACCGAGGCCATCGCCACCGTCTATATCACCCTGTCGCGCCTGCTGTTCCGCCGCCAGCTGGCGGTACGCGCCACCCGCCTGCTCGATCAGCTGTCGAGCATCCTGCAGCTGGGCAACTATGGCCGCTTCGTCAGCCAGGTGGCCCAGGAGGGCATGCGCCAGGCCTATGTCGGCGGCCGGCTCGGGGCCATGGACCTGCTGGCCCAGCGCTACCGGCTGGAGGAGCGATTGGCCGAGGGCTGCTGGGAAAGCGCCCGGCGCTACGACGAAAGCTGGGAGCGCTACGGGCTGGCGACCGTCTACTGGCTGCTGGCCCGCGGCGCCCGGGTGCGCGCCTGCCGCATCCTCAAGGTCCTGGCCGAATCCCTGCGCCAGAGCGAGGTCAGGGCCCGGGCGCTGGTGATCGAGGCCAACCTGTTGGTGGCCAGCGCCCCGTCCATGGAAAAGGACCAGCAGCTGCAGGCGCTGCGCCGTCTGGTGGAGGCGCACGGTATCGTCAATATCAGCCGTTCGGTGTTCGACGAGGCGCCGGGCTTCGGCGCCGGGCTGCTCGGCCTGACGGGGGCGGGGCTGCTGGATATCCCGGACAAATACCGCGAGTCCTATGCCGAGTTTCTCGCTGCCGAGGGTCCCCAGGACCGCTCGGGCCCGGATGTCTCGGTCCTGCTGACCGACAAGGAAATCGAGATCTTCGCCTTTCTCTTGAGCGGCCTGTCCAACTCCCAGATCAGCGCCAAGACCGGAGTGGCGCTGTCCACCACCAAATGGCACCTGAAGAACATCTATTCGAAGCTCAATGTCTCGAACCGCACAGAGGCCATTCTTAGCGTCCGGCCGCGTTCCGCCCAGACCTGAAGCTTCTCCTCTGATATCTGCCCCTTGCCCCTCCCTGGGAAGGGGGGCAGGGCGGTTTCTCTCCCATACGCTCGCGCCTGGGTATTCCCCCCAGAACAATAACTAGCGCAGAACAATAACAAGAGGAGAGAACACCATGGCTGTTTGGGTCACTTGGCCGGCTTTGACCAAGCTGGGTACGTTGGGCGTCTTCGCCGGCTTGCTCGCCTTGAGCATGGAGCGCGAAGCGCTGCTGAAGAACAACCTGTTCGATGTGGACGATTATCCGCGGGCCAACCGCGACATCGTCTGCGATGCCCGCAGCCTCACGGCTCGGACCGAGGACGGGACCTGCAACATTCTCGCGAATCCGGCGGAAGGCTCGGTCTATCGGCGTTTCGGGCGTAACGTCAACCCGGCCGTGACCCAGGGCGAAACCGAGGCCGATACCCTGCTGACCCCCAACCCGCGGGATGTCAGCAACAGCCTGATGGCCCGTGGCGAATTCAAACCGGCCACCAGCCTCAATTTCATCGCCGCGGCCTGGATCCAGTTTATGATCCACGACTGGGTCGATCACGGCCCGAACGCCGTCGACAACCCGATCCAGGTGCCGTTGCCAGCCGGCGACGTGCTGGGCTCGGGCGGTCTGTCGATCCAGCGCACCCAGCCCGATCCGACCCGCAGCGGCGCCGACGCCGGCAAGCCGGCGACCTACCGCAACCACAACACCCATTGGTGGGACGGCTCGCAGCTGTATGGCAGCAACAAGGCAACCAATGACAAGGTTCGTTCCTTCGTCGATGGCAAGCTCAAGGTCAACGCCGACAACAGCCTGCCGACCGAACTGCTCAGCGGCAAGCCGATCACCGGGTTCAACGAGAACTGGTGGGTGGGCCTGAGCATGTTGCACCAGCTGTTCACCCTGGAGCACAACGCCATTGCCGACAGGCTCAAGCAGAGCCACCCCGGCCAGAGCGACCAGTGGCTGTATGACCATGCACGCCTGGTCAACGCCGCGCTGACGGCCAAGATTCACACCGTGGAATGGACCCCGGCGATCATCGCCAACCCGGTCACCGAGCGCGCCATGTACGCCAACTGGTGGGGCCTGCTCGGCTCCCGTGGCCCTCGCGACCAGTACCATGAAGAGGTGCGTGGCCTGCTGGCGGACCTGGAGAGGTCCGATTCCTTCATCAAGCGCGTACTGGGCTTCGACCCGAGCCTGGCCGACGGCGTTGGCGGCTCGGCCATCGATCACGCCCTGGCCGGCCTGGTCGGCTCGGCCAAG
>DATDTH010000534.1:0-4740 GCA_035290985.1 Pseudomonas sp.
GAGCACTGCGGCGGCGCGAAGATCTACTTCAAACGTGAAGAGCTGAACCACACCGGCGCGCACAAGATCAACAACTGCATCGGCCAGGTCCTGCTTGCCCGGCGCATGGGCAAGAAACGCATCATCGCCGAGACCGGCGCCGGCATGCACGGCGTGGCCACCGCCACCGTGGCCGCGCGCTTCGGCATGGACTGCGTGATCTTCATGGGCACCACCGACATCGACCGCCAGCAGGCCAACGTGTTTCGCATGAAGCTGCTGGGCGCGACCATAGTCCCGGTGGTCGCCGGCACCGGCACCCTGAAGGACGCGATGAACGAGGCCCTGCGCGACTGGGTCACCAACGTTCACGACACCTTCTACATGATCGGCACTGTGGCCGGCCCGCACCCCTACCCGGCCATGGTTCGCGACTTCCAGTCGATCATCGGCAAGGAAACCCGCGAGCAGCTGTTCGAGAAGGAAGGCCGCCTGCCCGACAGCCTGATCGCCTGCATCGGTGGCGGTTCGAATGCCATGGGCCTGTTCCACCCCTTCCTGGACGACAAATCGGTACAGATCATCGGCGTCGAGGCAGCCGGTTACGGCATCCAGACCGGCAAGCATGCCGCCAGCCTGAACGGCGGCGTACCGGGCGTGCTGCACGGCAACCGGACCTTTCTGCTGCAGGACGACGACGGCCAGATCATCGACGCCCACTCCATTTCGGCGGGCCTGGACTACCCCGGTATCGGCCCCGAACACGCCTGGTTGCATGGCATCGGCCGGGTCGAATACACCTCGGCAACCGATGACGAAGCCCTCGCGGCCTTCCACCTCTGCTGCCGCCTGGAGGGCATCATCCCGGCCCTGGAAAGCGCCCATGCCCTGGCCGAAGTGTTCAAGCGCGCCCCCTCGCTGCCCAAGGATCACCTGATGGTGGTCAACCTGTCCGGCCGCGGCGACAAGGACATGCAGACCGTCATGCATTACATGGACCTCGACCAGCAGGAGAACCACTGATGAGCCGCCTGCAGAGCCGCTTCGCCGCACTGAAGCAACAGAACCGCGCCGCCCTGGTGACCTTCATCACCGCTGGCGACCCGGATTACGCCACCGCCCTGGCCATCCTCAAGGGCCTGCCAAAAGCCGGTGCCGACGTGATCGAGCTGGGCATGCCCTTTACCGACCCCATGGCCGACGGTCCGGCTATCCAGCTGGCCAATATCCGCGCCCTGAACGCCAAGCAAGACCTGGCCAAGACCCTGCAGATGGTTCGCGAATTCCGCGCCGACGACCGCGAGACGCCGCTGGTGCTGATGGGTTACTTCAACCCCATCCACAAGTACGGCGTGCCGCGCTTTATCGCCGAGGCCAAGGACGCCGGCGTGGATGGCCTGATAGTCGTCGACCTGCCGCCGGAACATAACGTCGACCTGTGCGACCCGGCCCAGGCCGCCGGCCTCGACTTTATCCGCCTGACCACCCCGACCACCGATGACCAGCGCCTGCCGAAAGTCCTCAATGGCAGCTCGGGCTTCGTCTACTACGTGTCGGTTGCCGGTGTGACCGGTGCCGGGGCGGCGACCCTCGACCACGTCGAGCAGGCCGTGGCCCGCCTGCGCCGGCACACCGACCTGCCGCTGTGCATCGGCTTCGGCATCCGCACCCCGGAACATGCGGCGACCATCGCCCGCCTGGCCGACGGCGTGGTGGTGGGCTCGGCGCTGATCGACCAGATCGCCACCGCGACCAGCCCCGAAAAGGCCATAGACGGCGTGCTGAGTCTCTGCGCGGCCCTGGCCGAAGGCGTGCGCGGCGCCCGCCAGTAACAACCAGCACCACAAAAAAGCCGCTGTTTCCTCACCGGAAGCAGCGGCTTTTTGCTGGGTAATCCGCTCTTCTAGCGGGCCGCCTGGGCCTCGCGCTCGGCCATTTTCTGCTGCTTGTAGCTCAGCGCCGCCGGGGCCACCGCCGTTACCTTGCCGGTTTCCAGCCAGCGGCGCAGGCGGTTGGCATCGGCCATGTGGGTGTATTTGCCAAAGGCATCCAGCACCACGAAAGCCACCGGACGCCGGTTCATCACGGTGCGCATCACCAGGCAGTGACCCGCCTCGTCGGTGTAGCCGGTCTTGGTCAACTGGATGCTCCAGTCGGCCTTGTGCACCAGGTGGTTGGTGTTGCGAAACCCCAGGCTGTAGTTCGGCTTGCGAAAAGCCACGGTCTGCTCGCGGGTGGTGCTGAACTGACCGATCAGGGGGTACTGCTGGCTGGCCTTGAGCAACGCGACCAGGTCGTTGGCGCTGGAGACATTGCGCTCGGAGAGCCCGGTCGGTTCGACATAACGGGTATGGGCCATGCCGAGCGCCTTGGCCTTGGCGTTCATTGCCGCGACGAAGGCCGGCACACCACCCGGGTAATGGTGGGCAAGGCTCGCGGCCGCGCGGTTTTCCGAGGACATCAGGGTCAGCAACAGCATGGTCTGCCGGCTGATTTCGCTGCCCAGCCGTACCCGCGAATAC
Organism: Pseudomonas sp.; assembly: GCA_035290985.1. Taxonomy (GTDB): domain Bacteria; phylum Pseudomonadota; class Gammaproteobacteria; order Pseudomonadales; family Pseudomonadaceae; genus Aquipseudomonas. Next base: position 2,502 of record DATDTH010000534.1, read on the forward strand.
ACACCGCGCATTTCGCTCACGTCGCCAATGACGATCGGCAGCATCTGCTCCAGCGGCAACTGGGCATCCAGGGTGACCATGGCGGTCATTACTTTGGTGACCGAGGCGATGGGCACCACCCGGTCCGGGTTGCTGGAATAGAGCACCTGGTTGGTTTGCAGGTCGACCAGCAGCGCGCTACCGGAGGCGAGTTCCTGCACAGGTTGGGCGGTGCTTTTACCCGCGGCGACGGCGCTCGCAGTCAAGGCAAGCAGGCCGCTGAAGAGCAGGCCGAGGATCGAATGACGCATTTTCATTGAGACTATTCACGAACGGGATGACGAGGGACCGGGACAGGCCGTTATTGTCTTCCAGTATAAAGAAACGGTCTTAAAATACCGACCACTTCACAGTATGCCAAAGCCATTGCCCGGGGATAAGCAGCCGACAAGCTCAAGGTGCGTTGAAAAAGCCGCTTGACCTAACTTGGTTACCAAGACATCCTGAGCCTATGCCTACTTCGACTCGCACCCTTAAATCTCCTCGCGGCCATGCCGTGGATGCCGCCCTCGAAGGGCTGTTCGTCGAGATCTTCGACGGCACCCTGGCACCGGGCGAAAGCCTGCCGCCGGAGCGGCTGCTGGCGGAACGCTATGGGGTCTCGCGCATCATCGTCCGTCAGGCGGTGCACAAGCTCAAGGATGCCGGTCTGGTGGAGGTGCGCCAGGGCGGCGCCAGCCGCGTGCTGGACCCGGCCAAGGCCGATGCCCGCGCCCTGGAATTGCTGCTGCGCTACGGCGCACGTCTGCAGACCGGAACCGCGCAACTGCAACAGGACCTGCGGGAATACCAGCAACTCTATGCCATCGGCCTGCTCGAGGCTGCCTCGCGCCATGCCAGCGAACAGGAGCGGCAGCGGCTGCTGGTCTTGGTGGAAGCCTGCCCGGTGGAACCCGACGAACCGAGCGCACGCAGGCTCGACGACGCCTTCTGGCGCAGCATCACGGCCATGGGCAAGAACCGCATCCTGCAGATGGAAATGGCCCTCTGGCGCCGCTGGAACCGCGGCGATGAGCCCCTGGACGGCACCCCGAGCGAACTGCGCTGGTTCTATCACGCCCTGGCCAGGCAACTGCACGCCCGCCAGGACCCACTGCCGTTCTACCTGGCGACGGTACGCAGCACCTGAGATAGCCAACGACCTTGAAGGGTCGTTTTTTTGGCCTGAAGCAACTTGGTTACCAAGAGGAAAGCCCCAATGCGTTATCGATTAAGGGATTGTTCGAAACTGGCACGGCGCGACCTGCTGCGTTTGGGGGGCGTCGGCCTGCTGGCCGGCCTGGCCCATGGGGTGCATGCGGGTGGACAGCAGCAGGATGTCGCCTTGGGCGACTTCGACGTGGCCATAGTCGGCGCGGGGCTTTCCGGTCTGGTCGCCGCTCGCCAACTGGTTGCCGCCGGACGCCGGGTCGTGGTGCTGGAAGCATGCCCCCGGGTGGGTGGGCGCACCTACAGCCAGACCGCCGCAGGCCAGACCCTGGATGGCGGTGCCCAGTGGGTGGGCGGCAGTCAAACGGCGATCATGGCACTGGCCGGGGAACTGGGGATCGCGCTGATCCCGCAATACACCGACGGTTTGTTCACCGCCGTGCTCGGCAACGAACGCTATACCTTCGACGCGCATACCCCAGCAGGCGAGCAAACCCTGCGGATTTGCGGCGAACTGGAACGCCTGTCACGTCAGGTACCCCTCGACGCTCCCTGGTCGGCCCCGAATGCCGCCAGGCTGGATGGCCTCAGCGTGCAGTGCTGGCTGAAGGCGCAAAGGGCCGATAGGGAGGTGATCGATTCCGTAGCCAGTACCCTGGCCAGCACCCTGAGTGCCCGACCACAGGATGTCTCGCTGCTCTGGTTTTTGTTCTACCTGCACTCGGCCGGCGGTTTCGAGGCGCTGGACAACGACGCTCAGCAGTACCGCCTGGCCGGCGGTGCGCAGAGCCTGGCCCAACACCTGTCCGCCGAGCTGGAGCCGAATCTCCTGCTCGGCGCACCGGTGCGCCAGATCGCCGGCCTGGACAGCAACCAGGTACGCCTGCACACCGACGCGGGGGTGATCCGGGCCCAGCGGGTGATAGTCGCAATGATGCCGGCCGATGCCGCGCGTATCCGTTTTTCCCCGGCCTTGCCCCGGGCCCGCCGCGACCTGCAGCGACACTGGGGCACGAGCAGCGGCATGAAGGTGCATCTGGTCTATCCGACC
>DATDTH010000535.1:0-2332 GCA_035290985.1 Pseudomonas sp.
CGGCCAGGGCCCGCACCTCGTCGGCCACCACGGCGAAACCGCGGCCCTGCTCGCCGGCACGCGCGGCCTCGATCGCCGCATTGAGGGCCAGCAGGTTGGTCTGCTCGGCGATGCCCTTGATCACCGCCAGCACCGCGCCGATGCTGGCGGTTTCCTGTTCGAGGGTCTCGATGGTGGTGGAAGCGCTTTCCACATCGCGGGCCAACTGACGAATCGAGCCGATGGTCGCGCCCACCACCCGGGCGCCCTCGCGCGACTGCGTCTCGGCCTGGCGCGCGGCATCGGCGGCATTCTGCGCATTGCGCGCCACCTCCTGGACGCCCGAACTCATCTCGCTGGCCGCGGTGCTGACCTGATCGACCGCCTGGTGTTCGCGGCTGATCAGCTGGGCATTGGTCGCCGCCATGCCCGCCAGGCCTCGGGCCGACTCGGCCACCTCGCCCGTTACCCGCCCGACCTCCTGGATCAGGGGCTGTAACTTGTCGAGAAAGCGGTTGAAGGCATGACTGAGCTGACCCAGCTCGTCCCGGGAGAACACCTCCAGGCGCACCCGCAGGTCGCCATCGCCGTCGGCGATCTGCTCGATGCGTTGCAGCAGGGTGCGCAGCGGACGGGTCACCAACACCGGAAAACCCAGCACCAGCACCACGCACAGCAGCAAGCCGAAGCCACTGATCAGGCCCTGCTTCCAGTTCAATGACTCACCCAGGGCAAGGGCAGCGGAACCCTCGTCCTGAGCAGCCTGATCCTCCAACTCGCCGAGTTTGTCGATGACATCGCGCATGCTGTCGAACTGGCTTTCGCTGTCGCCGTGGCTCAGCTGCCGGGCCGCCGCGCTATCGCTGGCCGCCAACTGCAGCACCCGCAGGGAACTGGCCTTCCAACGCTCGAAACCGCCGTCGAATTGCCGCACCAAGTCGTCGGCGACAGCACCGGGTTGCAGGGCCGCGTACTTGTGCACACGGTCATAGGCCTGTTGCATGTTCTCGCCATGGGCCGTTTTCAGCGCCTCGGCCCGAGCGCCCGCGTCCTCGCTCAGCAGGCTGCGCTCGGCCACGAAGGCCTGGTACAGGTCGCGGTCGGCATTCAGCAGCAGGCTAATCGCGGGCAGGTACCTATTGGTCAGGCGGGCACTGGAGTCCGCCATCTGGCTGATACCGCCCATGCCCAGGGCGCCCATCAATACCAGCAACAGGGCCAGCAACATGATCGGCAAGGCGATTTTCCAACGAAAGCCAAGGTTGGCGAACAGGCGCAGCATCGACGGCACTCCAGACTGGGCGAACTCTCTTTTAACAGCGGCAGGTGCAGCCGGTACATAAGGCTGGTCTTTAGCAAGCATAGACACCGGACTCGGCGAGCGGCGCTCGCGAGCCCCGCTGGCGTCTACACACACGCCCATACGTTCAGGCAAGATGCAGCTCGAGCACCTGAGCATCCAGAAGCGGGCCACCAACCATGCGCAATGTACTGATTCTCTGCACCGGCAATTCCTGTCGCTCGATCATCGGCGAAGCCCTGATCAACCACCTCGGCAGCGGGCGCTTCCGGGCCTGGAGCGCCGGCAGCCACCCCACGGGCCAGGTCAACCCCGGCGCCCTGGCGATACTCGCGAAACAAGGCGTGCCCAGTGCCGGCTACGCCAGCAAGAGCTGGGACAGCCTGACCGAGGTGCCTTTCGACCTGGTGATCACCGTGTGCGACAACGCCGCGATCGAGACCTGCCCGCCCTTCAGCGGCAAGGCCCTCAAGGCCCACTGGGGTATTCCCGACCCGGCCCATGTCGCGGGTGACGCGAGTGCGGTCCAGGCCGCCTTCCTCAAGGCCTACCAGCAACTGGAAGCGCGTGTCCGGCAACTGCTGCACCTGCCCCTCAACGACCTGGATGACGACGCCCTGCGGGCCGCCGTCGACCTGATCGGCCGCCAGACGCCCTGAAAGCCGGCCCCATGAATAAAGGACTAGGCATGTCACACCCCTCTCCCGCAGGCACCGGCAAACGCTGGCTCTGGCACGGACTCAGCCTGTTCTGCCTGTCGAGCGCCGCCGCCCTGTCCCTCGGTGGCGGGCTCCAGGCCCTGCAGGTGCATGAGGTCAGCGGCACCCTGCTCGGCGGCATGGGTACCCTGCTGGGCCTGAGCCTGTTGCTCCCGGCCTTGCTCGCTCTGTCCCTGGCGGGGCTGCTGGGCCTGAGTGGTGCCCGCTGGATGAATGCCCTGGTCTTCCTGCTGCTCGGCGGCGGCGCGCTCTACCAGTGGCTGCTGTACCCGGACGCGCATAACGGCAACCTGATATTTAGCCCATCCCGGCAGGAACTGGCGGGCATGGCCGG
>DATDTH010000536.1:0-9794 GCA_035290985.1 Pseudomonas sp.
CCGGTCCAGCAGCCCCTGGATATGCTCCAGGCGCTGCAGCGGGTCGCTAAGGGCCAGCAGCTGAATTTTTTGTGCCGGGGTGAAGGGCAGCAGGTAGGCCAGGCGATTGGCCAGCGCCTGCTGGCCGATCCCGGTCAGGCCCATGTCCAGGGCCGCCACCAGCGGGTGTTCGGCCAGGGCCTGCAGCAGCGCCGCCAGGTCGGCGTGCTCCTCGAGCAGCGGGCGCTCCTCGTCTTCGTCCAACCAGGTCACCTCGGCGACCGTCAACTGGTCGCGCTGCACCTCGGCGCGGCGGACTTCGAAACGCCGACCGCCCTCGACACGCAGGCCGAGCAGGCCATTGGGGCGCTGCTGCCAGTCGCGGATCAGCGCCTCGCAGCCGATGCTGGCGAAGCGGGTGGCGGCGGCCCCGACCTCCCGACCTTCGAGCAGGCAAACCACGCCAAAGCCCTCGCCACGCTTCATGCTGGCGCTGACCATGTCCAGGTAGCGGGCCTCGAATACCTGCAAATCGAGCACGCACCCCGGGAACAACACGGTATCCAGGGGAAACAGGGGAAACAGCGGCGAACTCATCGGGTCACTCCTTGTCGGCCGGCGCTCAAACGATCAGGGCCACGGCCAGCGGCAGCAGCACCGCGGTCGCCACCCCCATCAGGCTCATGCCCAGGGCCGCGAAGGCACCACACTCATCGCTGACCTGCAGCGCCCGCGCCGTGCCGACCGCATGGGCCGTGAGCCCCAGGGCCATGCCCAGGGCCGCGTGATGACGTACGCCCAGACGCTGCAAGAGCTCGGGGCCGATTATGGCGCCGAGCACGCCGGTGATCAGGACGAACACCGCGGCCAGGGCGGCGATGCCGCCGATCTGATCGGCCACCAGCATGGCGATGGGCGAGGTCACCGACTTGGGTGCCATGCTCATCAGCATCTGCGGCTCGGCGCCGAACCAGTGGGTCAGGGCCACGCCCAGCACGGTGGCGACCACTCCGCCGATCAGCAGGGTCAGCAGGGTCGGCCAGAACAGCTGGCGGATACGCCGCAGGTTGAGAAACAGCGGCACCGCCAGGGCCACGGTCGCCGGGCCGAGAAAAATGGTCAACACCTCGGCGCTTTTACGGTACTCGGCATACGTGAGCCCGCAGGCCAGCAGCACCCCGATCACCATCAGCATGGACACCAGCACCGGCTGCAGGAATACCCAGCGGGTCCGCTCATAGCCGGCCAGTGCCAGCTGATAGGTGCCCAGGGTGATGCCGACGCCGAACAGCGGGTGATGGATCAGCGCCTGCCAGGCGGCGGGCCAGTCCAGGCTCATGCTTGCTCCCGACGCCGCGCCTGGCGCTCGATCAGCCGCTGCATCAACCAACCGGTGAACGCCAGGGACAGCACCAGGGACAGCACCAGCGCGCCACCCAGCGCCCAGAAGTCCGCGGCTATTGCCTGGGCATAGGTCATGACCCCGACAGCCGCTGGCACCAGGAGCAACGGCAGGTAGCGCAACAGGCTACTGGAGGCGACCGTCAGCGACTCGCCTACCTCGCCGCGCAGCAGCAGGAAGCCGAACAGCAGCACCAGGCCGATGATCGGCCCCGGCAGCATGGGCAGCAGCAGCACGGTGAGGGCGCTGCCGAGTAACTGGAACAGCACCAGCCAGGTCAGGCCGCGTAACAACATGGCAGATCTCCGTAGTCCCGAAACAAGGTAGGCCCGCTCGCGGAGCCCGGTCCATAGGCCGCTGGCGCCTGTTCAGCCGCCCGGATACGCGCGGCCGCCGTGACCGGCTCCATTATAAGCATGCTAATCAATGATCTATAGCTCGCCATTCGGACAACGATCCAGGCTTGACCCGCACCCGCGCCCATGCTGATCTAGCACCCGAGACGTATGCGACAACAATAACAAACCCGTTTCCTCAAGGAGGAATTATGCCGTTCGTACCCACTACAGAACTGAAGGATTACATTGGCAAGGATCTGGGTCATTCGGAATGGATCACCATTGACCAAGAGCGTATCAACCAGTTCGCCGAATGCACCGGCGATCACCAGTTCATCCACGTCGATCCGGAGAAAGCCAAGCTGACCCCCTTCGGCGGCACCATCGCCCACGGCTTTCTCTCGCTGTCGTTGCTGCCCAAGCTGACCGAAAACCTGATGGTCATGCCCAAAGGCTTGAAGATGGGGGTCAACTACGGCCTGGACAGCCTGCGCTTCATCCAGCCGGTCAAGGTCAATTCCCGGGTGCGCATGGGCCTGACCCTGCTCGAAGTCACCGAGAAAAAGCCTGGCCAGTGGCTGCTCAAGGCCCGTGCCACCCTGGAAATCGAAGGCGAGGAGAAACCGGCCTATATCGCCGAAACCCTCAGCCTGTGCTTCGTCTGATCGAGCCAGCCGCATGACCCAACGGGGCGCCTCAGGCGCCCCGTTTTCGTTTCGGCTTGCGCGTCTTCGACCGCGGGTTTGCGGCATACTGCGGCTCATTACTGTTGCCCGGATGCCTGTGATGCGCCCTCTATTCGCCCCCTTGAGCCTCGCCCTGCTCCTCGCCGCCTGTGGCGAGGGAGAGCCGCTGACCCCAGCCAATGGGCTACTGCCCGATGGCGGGCGCTACCGCGGCGAGGTGATCGCGGGCCTGCTGCAAGGCCAGGGACGGGTGGATTACAGCAATGGCAGCTGGTACGCAGGCGGCTTTCAGGACGGCCAGCGCGAGGGCGCCGGCGAGTGGCGCGGGACCAATGGCGAACACTATGTCGGCGATTTCCACCTGGGCCTGTTCCATGGCCAGGGCAGCCTCACCACAGCCGATGGCAGCCACAACCAAGGCAGCTTCAAGCTGGGACGCATGGACGGCGAAGGCCGGCTCGAACGCGACGGCAACATTTACAGTGGCGAATTCAAGGTCGACCGGTACCAGGGCCTGGGCAAACTCCAGTGGGCCGATGGCGCGAGTTTTCAGGGGCGCTTCGTGGCCGGCGAACCGGACGGCGACGGCTTGCGCAGCGACACGGACGGCAACCGCTACAGCGGGCACTTCAGCAAGGGCCTGCTGAACGGCGAAGGCAGCTTCGTCGCCACGGATGGCGGGCACTACAGCGGAGGCTTTCGCAACGACGAGTTTCACGGCAAGGGCCGCTACGAGGACGAACAGGGCCAGGTCTGGCTCGGCCAGTTCGAGGACGGCGCGCTTAACGGTCCCGGGGAATTCATCGGCACCGATGCCAGCCACTACCGGGGGCAGTTCCGCAATTGGCGTTTCCACGGCGAAGGCCTGTTGCGCCTGGCCGACGGTGGCCGCTACCAGGGCCATTTCGCCTATGGTGCCTACGCCGGTGCCGGCAGCCTGAGCCTGGCCGACGGCAGCGTGCAAGACGGCACCTGGCAAGCCGGTCGGCGCGTGCGCGATGGCGCCGACCGGCCCCTGCCCGATCCGCTGGAAATCGGCCTGCTGGACCAGGGCCGACTGCTGGACCAGGCCCTCGCGCAGCTGCCTGCGTCCACCGCGGCCATGGAGCTGTATGCCCTGACCCTGGCCGGCGACGGCCAGCAGAGTGTGTTCCTGCGCGAGGCGGATTACGTCAGCAAGCTGCTCGGCGAGCGTTTTGCCGCCCATGGGCGCATCACCCTGGCCAACCACCGCGACCACCTGGCCGATCGCCCATTGGCCACCCGCGAAAGCCTGGGCCGGGCGGTCCGCGCCCTGGCCGAACGCAGTGGCAAGGAAGACCTGATCTTCATCTACCTGACCAGCCATGGCTCGGCCGCACACGCCTTGAGCCTGGTGCAGCCACGCCTGGAACTGGAAGACCTGCCTGCCGGCGAGCTGGCCACGCTGCTGCAACCGCTGGCGGAGCGGCACAAGGTGCTGGTGATTTCCGCCTGTTACTCCGGCGGTTTCATCCCGCTGTTGAAGAACGACAAGACCCTGATCATGACCGCCGCCCGGGACGACCGGGTATCGTTCGGCTGCTCGGAGGAAAACGACTTCACCTATTTCGGCCGTGCCTTGTTCGCCGAGGCCCTGCAGGAAACCGACGACCTGGAGCGCGCCTTCACCCTGGCCAAGGCCAAGGTCGCCGAGCGCGAGCAGGCTGACGACTTCGAGCCATCGGAACCCCAGCTCTGGGCGCCCCGGCCCGTGCTGGAGCACTGGCGCCGGCTACGCGAAAGCCAGGCCCGCCAGGCACTCGCCAGTACCGCGGACAAAACCGCGACGACTCACTAGACTCCAGGTAACCGCGGAGACCTGCCTATGTACCTGACCCCACAACATATATTGCTCGTCGGCGGCAGCGGCCTGACCGGCGAGCACCTGCTCGATCGCCTGCTCAACGAGCCAACGGTGGAGCGCGTCCTCGCCCCCAGTCGCCGGCCGCTGGCCGAGCACCCGCACCTGGACAATCCCCTGGGCGAATTGCAGGCCCTGTTGCCCCAGCTGTCCGGCCCCCTGCACACCGCCTTCTGCTGCCTGGGCACCACCCTGAAACAGGCGGGCTCCCAGGCCGCCTTTCGCGCCGTCGACCATGACCTGGTCCTGGCCGTCGGCCAACGCGCCCGTGCCCTCGGCGCCCGGCATTTCCTGGTGATCAGCGCCCTGGGGGCCGACCCCGCTTCCTCGGTGTTCTACAACCGGGTCAAGGGCGAGATGGAGGAAGCCCTGAAAACCCAGGGTTGGCCGCAGCTGACCCTGGTCCGCCCCTCCCTGCTGCTGGGCAACCGCCGCGAGTTTCGCCTGGGCGAGCGCCTGGCCGCGCCGCTGATGCGCTGCCTGCCCGGCAAGTACCGCGGCATCGAGGCCAGCGTCCTGGCCCGCGCCCTGTGGCGCCTGGCGCTGGAGGAGCAGGACGGTGTGCGGGTGGTCGAGTCGGATCGACTGCGCAAGCTCGGCCGCTGAGCCGTCATGTATTCTTGTTTATTTTCCTGATATGCACAGCGAGCCCCCCATGAGCCACCCCACCCTGCTGCAGGCCCTGCAGTCGACCGATATGCTGGAAATCGACGAGCTCTATGCCTGGCAGTTCAGCCTCGAGCCTGACCTGCTGGCCCAGCTCAACGACGATTCGGTCGGCCCAGACAACCACGATCAGGTGCTGCTGAGCATCGAATGCATCGACGGTCGCGCCCAGCGCCGCTGGCAGTTTTCCCTGGCCGCGGTGCTGGCGGCCTCTTTCGATGCGGCGAGCGACAGCTGGAGCCTGTCCACAGCCGGCACGGAGCACAGAATCAAGTGCTTTGCCGCCATCAGCGGTGATAATGCCGATGCCGATGAGGTCGAACCCTCCTGAGCCTTGTTATCAACAAGGCCCGATCATTAAGCAGGTGACGGCCTAGTATTACGTATAACGTAGCAATGGAATGCCATCGAAGTGGGTTATGCCATGCCGCCATTGTCGTTCCTGTCGTCTGCCGCCTTTTCGCTGATCCTGGCCCTGAGCGCGGCCCTGGCCCTGCCCGCCTGGGCGCAGCCGCGCGAGGTGCGGGTGGGCGTCTATGCCAACGAGCCGAAAATCCTGCTCGGCGCGGACGGCCAGATCTCCGGCATTCTCGGTGAGCTGCTGAATGAAATCGCTCGCCTGGAGGACTGGCAGCTGCGCCCCGTGCCCTGCGACTGGCAGGCCTGCCTGCAGTTGGCACAACGCGGCGAGATCGACCTGCTGCCGGACGTCGCCTTCAACGAGGCGCGCGCCCAGATCCTGGACTTTCACCGCCTGCCCTCGTTGTTCAGCTGGTCGCAGCTCTACAACCGCGAGGACCTCAGCCTGAACTCCATCCTCGACCTCAAGGGGCTGCGAATCGCGGTACTGGAGGGCTCCATCCAGCAGGAGTACCTCAAGACCCTGCTCGACAGCTTCGGCCTGCAGGCGCAGCTGATTCCCCTGCAGAGTCTGGAACAGGGCTTCGACCTGGTGGCCCGCCGACAGGCCGAGGCCGTGGTCGCCAACCAACGTTTCGGCGACTTCCATGCCCCCCGCTACCAACTGCGCGGCAGTCCCATCATGTTCCAGCCGGCGCAGCTGTTCTACGCCACCCGCCAGGGCCACAACCGCGACCTGCTGGACGCCATCGACCGTCATCTGCAGGACTGGCAGGACAACGATGAATCCTTCTACTACCAGACGCTGCGGCGCTGGGGCGGTGAGCGGCCGCGCCTGCTGACCCCGCGCGTCGTCTGGTGGGGCCTGGGCGCCCTGGCCCTGCTGCTGCTCGCAGCCCTGACCGGCGCCCTGCTGCTGCGCCAGCGAGTGGCGGTGCAGACCCGCCATCTGAAAGCCAGCGAGCAGCGACTGAACACCATTCTCGACAGCGTGGAAGCCTGTATCTACATCAAGGACCCGCAGCTCAGGTACCAGTACGCCAACCGCAAGGTCTGCGAACTGTTCGGCCGTTCGCTGGAAGAGGTGGTCGGCTGCCAGGACCAGGACTTCTTCGACGCAGTCACGGTCGCCAATCTGCAGGGGAATGACCGCCGCGTGCTGGACCACGGCGAACGGGTGGAACGCGAGGAAACCAACCTCAACCTGGCCGATGGTTCACAGCGCACCTACCTCTCGGTCAAGTTGCCGCTGCGCCACCCGGACGGCCGCATCTATGCGCTGTGCGGCATTTCCACCGATATTAGCGAGCAGAAGAAAAACCTCGAGCAGATCCACCGCCTGGCCTTCTACGACCCGCTGACCGGCCTGCCCAATCGTCGCCTGCTGATCGACCGGCTGCAGCAGGTGCTGGCCCAGCGCACACGCGGCGAACTGGAAGGCGCGCTGCTGTTCATCGACCTGGACAATTTCAAGGACCTCAACGACACCCTGGGCCACGCCATGGGCGATCAACTGCTGCAGCAAGTGGCCGAACGCCTGAGCAGCCATAAGCGCGAGAGCGATACCCTGGCACGCCTGGGCGGCGACGAATTCGTGCTGATGCTCAGCGGCCTGAGCCTGGAACCCGGCGTCGCCCTGGACCAGCTAAAAACCGTGGCCGGCAAGCTGCTGCTGACCCTGGGCCAGCCCTATCGCCTGCAGGGCCACAGCCATACCAGCACGGCCAGCATCGGCATCGCGCTATTTTCCGAGACCGAAGGCACGGTGGAGGAACTGCTCAAGCGCGCTGACCTGGCCATGTACCAGGCCAAGTCGGCCGGGCGCAATGCCCTGAGGTTCTTCAACCCGCAGATGCAGGCCGAAGTCAGCGCCCGCGCCCGCCTGGAAACCGACCTGCGCCTGAGCCTGAGCGAGCGCCACTTCGTCCTGCACTACCAACCCCAGGTGGACGAGCTGAACCGCCTGCTCGGCGCCGAGGCCCTGGTGCGCTGGCAACACCCGAGCCGGGGCCTGGTGATGCCCGGGGAATTCATTGCACTGGCGGAAAGCACCGGCCTGATCCTGCCCCTGGGCCGCTGGATCCTGCACAGCGCCTGCCTGCAACTGGTGGCCTGGGCGCAACACAAGGACTTGAGCCGGCTCAACCTGGCCATCAATGTCAGTGCCCGACAGTTCCATCACCCCGACTTCGTCGAGGATGTCCTGGCCACCCTGCAGGAAACCGGCGCCAACCCCGAACGTCTGGAGCTTGAACTCACGGAGAGCCTGCTGGTGGAAGACGTGGAGACCATGATCGTCAAGATGAGCCGCCTCAAGGCCCGCGGCGTGCGCTTCGCCCTGGACGACTTCGGCACCGGCTACTCCTCCCTCAACTACCTCAAGCGCCTGCCCCTGGATCAGTTGAAGATCGACCAGTCGTTTATCCGCGACCTGCTCGTCCAGCCCAGGGATGCCGCCATAGTGCGCACCATCCTGACCCTCGGCGACAACCTCGCCCTGGCGGTCACCGCCGAGGGCGTGGAGACCCTGGCGCAACGCGATGCCTTGTTGCAGATGGGCTGCCGGAAATTCCAGGGCTATCTGTTCGCCCGCCCCGGCCCGCCCCAGGACCTGGAGCACTGGCCGGCGGCGACGGACAGCCCGGCGACCAGCGCCGAACTGGACCTGCGCTAACGATCGGATGACAAATCCACCGGCACGTACCAGTATTCGACCTTCCAGATACCGTTGGGGGATCGCCATGGGCTTCTACGACCGCCATATCCTGCCGCACCTGATCGACTGCGCCTGTGGCCTGGGTCAGGTGATGAAGGCCCGTGCTCAGCTCGTGCCCCTGGCCCATGGCCGGGTGCTGGAAATCGGCATCGGCAGCGGGCTGAACCTCGCGTTCTACGACCCGGAGAAGGTCAACCGGATAGTCGGGGTCGATCCGTCCGCCGCGATGCAGGCCCTGGCGCGCAAGCGCGCCGCGGGCATCGGCATAGCGGTGGAGATGATCGCCCTGGAGTTGGGGCAGATCCAGGCGCCAGATAGCAGTTTCGACAGCATCGTCTGCACCTTCACCCTCTGCACCATTCCCGACGCAGTCACAGCGCTTAAGGAGATGCGCCGGGTGCTCAAGCCCGGCGGCCAACTGTATTTCTGCGAGCACGGCCTGGCCCCGGACGCCGGTGTGCGGCGCTGGCAGCAGCGCCTGACCCCACTGTGGAAACCCCTGGCCGGCGGCTGCCACCTGGATCGCGACATCCCCGCCCTGCTGCTGGCCGGCGGCTTCCATGTCCGGCAACTGGACACTGGCTACCTGCCCGGGCCGCGCCCCATGACCTATGTCTACCGCGGCTGGGCCGATTGAGCGACGCGCCGCTCTGCGACAGAGGTCGGATATGGGTCTCGCCCGCCAGACCCTAGACTAGCGAGCGGCCTCATCCCCAGACTCAGGAACAAGTATGCGCAGACTCACCAGCCTGACCGGCAACAGCCAGAAACTCGATGGCGGCGCCATGTTCGGCAACGCCCCCAAGGCGCTCTGGGCGCGCTGGATGGCCGCGGATGCCGAGAACCGCATCGACCTCGGCTGCCGCGCCCTGCTGGTCCAGGAAGATAACCGCAACGTCCTGATCGAAACCGGCATAGGCGCCTTCTTTTCGCCGGAACTGAAGCAACGCTTCGGGGTGCAGGAAGACCGCCATGTGCTGCTCGACAGCCTGGCCGAACAGGGCCTGAGCCACCTGGATATCGATGTCGTGGTCCTTACCCACCTGCACTTCGACCACGCCGGCGGCCTGCTCGCCCCCTGGGAAGCCGGCCAGCCGCCGCGGCTGCTGTTCCCCCAGGCGCGCTTTATCACCGGCAAGCGCCAGTGGCTGCGCGCACGCACGCCCCATGCCCGGGACCGCGCCTCCTATATTCCCGAGCTGCTCGACCTGCTCCAAGCCAGTGGCCGCCTGGAACTGATCGAAGACGGTACCGAGTCGCCGACCCTGGGCGCCGGCTGGCACCTGCACTGGAGCGACGGCCACACCCCGGGCCAGTTGCTGCCGGAGATCGCCATGCACGACGGTCCGGTGGTCTTCGCTGGCGACCTGATCCCCGGCGTGCCCTGGGTGCACCTGCCAATCACCATGGGCTACGACCGTTTCCCGGAAGGGCTGATCGAGGAAAAAACCGCGCTGCTCGAGGACCTGCTGCAGCGCCGCGGGCGCCTGCTGTTCACCCATGACCCTGACACCGCCATGGGCCAGGTGATCTGCGACGCCAAGGGGCGCTACGGCCTGCAGAACCGCCAGGCCCGAGTCATCGGACTGACCGAGTAGCCCTTCAAAGCCCGCCACTGACCCCGAGGCTGACCCCCAGGGCCGTGGCCAGGGACAGCGGTAACAGCAGGGTATCGAGCAGGGCACTGGCCGCCAGGTCGAGGCCCGGGTGTTTCGGCGCCTCGGCGCCAAAACGCGCCCGGGCGCAACAACCGCCCTGCAGGGCA
>DATDTH010000537.1:0-9982 GCA_035290985.1 Pseudomonas sp.
CCGGATCGGGAGAGCGATGAAGGCGCCATCGCGGTCCACGGCATCACCAACGAGTTTCTCGCCGACAAGCCGCGTTTTCGCGAAGTAGCCGACGAGTTCTTCGAGTTCATCAAAGACGCCCAACTGATCATCCATAACGCGGCGTTCGACATCGGCTTCATCAACAACGAGTTCGCCTTGCTCGGTCAGCAGGCGCGGGCCGATATCACCGAGCATTGCTCGGTGCTCGACACCCTGTTGATGGCCCGCGAGCGGCACCCCGGCCAGCGCAACAACCTGGATGCCCTGTGCAAGCGCTACGGGGTCGACAACTCCGGACGCGAGCTGCACGGCGCCTTGCTCGATGCCGAGATCCTGGCCGACGTCTACCTGACCATGACCGGTGGCCAGACCAGCCTGTCCCTGGCCGGCGATGCCTCGGACGGCGACAGTTCCCGCTCGGGTAATGAAGCCAGTGATATCCGCCGCCTGCCTGCCGACCGGCCGCGCACGCGGATCATCCGGGCCAGCGCCGAGGAATTGGCCGCCCATGCCGCGCGCCTGGCGATCATCGAAAAGAGCGCCGGCGCCCCGGCACTCTGGACCCAGCTGGAGCAGCCGCCGGCGGTGTAGAAGGGCGCATTCATTCGCCTGAAGCTCGTCAGGCGATCAATGCCCAGCACCGTAGCTCGGGTTAGCGAAGCGTAACCCGACAACGATGCTGTCGGGTTAGCAAAACGTAACCCGACCTACAAAGGCGAATGCGCCTGCTCTGGTAGGGAGGGTGGGGCCGCTAGGTGGGGCCGCCTAGGTTGAGCGCAGCGATACCCATCAGAGAACGTACGAGCTCGCTTTGGCGCTCTCGCGGGCCAATCGGTTATCGGCCCACCAGCTTCGTCCATGCGACCTTTTCGTACAGCGTCAAGCAGTGGGGGTTACGCCGGCCCGGGCGAGCCTCTAACCTGAGGGCATAGACGGGCCAGGGTCCGTCACCTTCAGGACGTCACCATGTATAAAGACCTCAAGTTCCCCGTCCTTATCGTGCACCGCGACATCAAAGCGGACACCGTGGCCGGCGATCGGGTGCGTGAAATCGCCCGCGAACTGGAGCAGGACGGCTTCACCATCCTGTCCACCGCCAGCTCCGCCGAAGGCCGCATCGTCGCCTCGACCCACCATGGCCTGGCCTGCATCCTGGTGGCCGCCGAGGGCGCCGGTGAAAACAAGCACCTGCTGCAGGACATGGTCGAGCTGATCCGGGTGGCCCGGGTGCGCGCGCCCAAGCTGCCGATCTTCGCCCTGGGCGAGCAGGTGACCATCGAGCACGCGCCGGCCGAGGCCATGGCCGACCTCAACCAGTTGCGTGGCATTCTCTACCTGTTCGAGGACACCGTGCCCTTCCTGGCCCGGCAGGTGGCCCGGGCGGCGCGCAACTACCTGGACGACCTGCTGCCGCCGTTCTTCAAGGCCCTGGTGCAGCACACCGCGCAATCCAACTACTCCTGGCACACACCTGGACACGGCGGCGGCGTGGCTTACCGCAAGAGCCCGGTGGGTCAGGCGTTCCACCAGTTCTTCGGCGAGAATACCCTGCGCTCGGACCTCTCGGTGTCGGTGCCCGAACTGGGCTCTTTGCTCGACCATACCGGCCCGTTGGCCGAGGCCGAGGCGCGCGCCGCGCGTAACTTCGGCGCCGACCACACGTATTTCGTGATCAACGGCACCTCGACGGCGAACAAGATCGTCTGGCATTCGATGGTCGGACGCGACGACCTGGTGCTGGTGGATCGCAACTGCCACAAGTCGATCCTGCATTCGATCATCATGACCGGGGCCATCCCGCTCTACCTGAGTCCGGAGCGCAACGAGCTGGGCATCATCGGGCCGATTCCCCTCAGCGAATTCACCCGCGAGGCGATCCAGGCCAAGATCGACGCCAGCCCGCTGGCCCGGGGGCGTGAGCCCAAGGTCAAGCTGGCGGTGATCACCAACTCGACCTACGACGGCCTGTGCTACAACGCCGAACTGATCAAGCAGACCCTGGGCGACAGCGTCGAGGTGCTGCATTTCGACGAGGCCTGGTTCGCCTATGCGGCCTTTCACGAGTTCTATGCCGGTCGCTACGGCATGGGCACCACGCCCGATGGCCCACTGGTGTTCAGCACTCACTCGACCCACAAACTGCTGGCGGCCTTCAGTCAGGCCTCGATGATCCATGTGCAGGACGGCGGCAAGCGCCAGCTGGACCGTGACCGCTTCAATGAAGCCTTCATGATGCATATCTCGACCTCGCCCCAGTACAGCATCATCGCCTCCCTGGACGTGGCCTCGGCCATGATGGAAGGGCCGGCCGGCCGCTCGCTGATCCAGGAAACCTTCGACGAGGCCCTGAGCTTCCGCCGGGCTCTGGCCAACCTGCAGCAGAGCCTGACGGCAGCGGACTGGTGGTTCAGTATCTGGCAGCCGCCCCTGGCCGAGGGTACCGATCGGGTCTCCACCCAGGAGTGGGTGCTGGCGCCCCGGGCCGACTGGCACGGCTTCGGCGACATAGTCGAGGACTATGTGCTGCTCGATCCGATAAAGGTCACCCTGGTCACCCCGGGCCTGACGGCCGGCGGCGCGCTGAGCGAGCGCGGCATTCCCGCGGCGGTGGTCAGCAAGTTTCTCTGGGAGCGCGGGTTGGTGGTGGAGAAGACCGGGCTCTATTCCTTCCTGGTGCTGTTCTCCATGGGCATCACCAAGGGCAAGTGGAGCACCCTGCTGACCGAGCTGCTGGAGTTCAAGCGGCACTACGACGCCAACCTGTCCCTGAGCGAGGCCTTGCCCTCGATCGCTAAGGAGGGGGGCATGCGCTACCAGGGGTTGGGCTTGCGCGATCTGTGCGACCAGCTGCACGCCTGCTACCGGGAGAACGCCACCGCCAAGGCCCTCAAACGCATGTACACCGTGCTGCCGGAAATCGCGATCAAACCGGCCGATGCCTATAACCAACTGGTACGTGGCGAAGTCGAAGCGGTCCCCATCGATCAGCTCGAGGGGCGGATCGCCGCGGTCATGCTGGTACCCTATCCGCCGGGTATTCCGCTGATTATGCCGGGGGAACGCTTCACCGAGGCAACCCGCTCGATCATCGACTACCTGGCCTTCGCCCGTACCTTCGATCGCAGTTTTCCGGGCTTCGATGCCGATGTTCACGGGCTGCAGCACCAGGACGGTCCGGACGGGCGCCGCTACACGGTCGATTGCATCCTGGCCTGAGCCTGGGCGTGCCACCCGCCACACGTGGCGGGTGGTCATTCGTCGATTGCGTTGGCGTCCCAATACAGCGCAAAGCCTCAGAAGTTCGCGTCCGTGAGCCGAC
Source organism: Pseudomonas sp. (assembly GCA_035290985.1). GTDB lineage: Bacteria > Pseudomonadota > Gammaproteobacteria > Pseudomonadales > Pseudomonadaceae > Aquipseudomonas. The sequence goes on from DATDTH010000537.1 coordinate 3,341, forward strand.
CTGTCCTTCCGGACGGCTGGTGACTCCCGGGTCTTCAACTAGACTGCTAAATAGATCAATCGCTTAAGGCTGCTTGTAAAAACCGAACTTAAGTTGATGTCGTGGGCTGGATCACAGAGGTCGGCATCGACTTTTATGGCACGCTTGTTATAGTTGGGCGACTGTAGTTATTGGAATTTTTCTCTGCCCAGTGCGGAGCATTTGCTGCCGAGGTTGATTGCCGTGCCCGAGTACAAAGCCTTCCGTGTCGAGTTGGCGGACAAGATTGCCCAGGTGGTGATTAACCGCCCGGAAAAAATCAATGCCATGAATGCCGATTTCTGGCGGGAGATCATCGAGGTCTTCCGCTGGATCGATGCCACCGACGAGATCCGCGTGGTGGTCATCAGCGGTGCCGGTAAACACTTCTCCTCGGGCATCGACCTGATGATGCTGGCCCAGCTCGGTACCCAGCTGGGCCAGGACGTGGGCCGCAATGCCGAACTGCTGCGGCGCAAGATCCTCGAGCTGCAAGCCTCGTTCACTGCCATCGACAAGTGCCGCAAGCCGGTGCTGGCGGCGATCCAGGGCTACTGCCTGGGTGGCGCCATCGATCTGGTTTCGGCGTGCGACATGCGTTACGCCAGCGCCGACGCGCAATTCTCCATCAAGGAAATCGACATCGGCATGGCCGCCGATGTGGGCACCCTGCAGCGTCTGCCGCGGATCATCGGCGACGGCATGATGCGCGAACTGGCCTTTACCGGGCGTACCATAGACGGTGAGGAGGCCCGCAGCATCGGCCTGGTCAATCGGGTCTTCGCCGACCAGGAGAGCCTGCTCGAGGGCGTGCTAGCCATCGCCCGGGAGATCGCCAGCAAGTCGCCGATCGCCGTGCGCGGTACCAAGGAAATGATTCGCTACATGCGCGATCACCGCGTCGACGACGGCCTGGAATACATCGCGACCTGGAATGCCGCGATGCTGCAGTCCGCCGACCTGCGGGTGGCGGTGGCAGCGCATATGAGCAAGCAGAAGCCGGAATTCGCCGACTGATGTGCTACGAGAATTCAGCGCTGGGAGCGTAATAGGCCTATGGTCACCGGAGCCACATCGCTCAGCTTGGTCCGCGAGGAGCTGTTCGCCACCATGGAGGAGGCGGAGTCGAACCTCGAGCATTTCATTGCCGAGCGCAATAATGGCAGCCTGCTGCAGCAGGCGGTCGAGAACCTCAAGCAGGTACGCGGCACGCTCAACCTGATCGAGCTGGCGGGGGCCGAACTGCTGGCCCAGGAAGTGCTGGATCAGGCCACGGATATCCCCGCCGGTGCCGGCGAGGAGCGTGACGTCCAGCTGTCGGCCCTGAGCAATGCCCTGCATGTGCTGCGCCGCTACCTGGAAAGCATCGACGCCCACCGCCAGGAAATGCCCGAACTGTTGCTGCCGGCCATCAACGACCTGCGGCAGGCCGGTACCCAGCCGCCGCTGCCGGAAAGCTTCTTCTTCAGCGTGCGCCTGGATCATGCCCGTCCGGCCACAAGCGCCGGACCGACCCTGGATGCCCTGGCTCAGCATGCCGAAGCCCGGCGGCTGCGGCAGATGTACCAGGTCGGACTCCTGGGCTTTATTCGCGAACAGAATCCTCAAGCCAGTCTGAAACTCATGGTGCGGGCGCTGAGCCGCCTGGATGGCCTGTACGCCCAGGAAGGCCGTGGCCGGCTGTGCTGGATAGGCGCGGCCGCGCTGGAAGCGCAGGTCGATGGCCAGTTATTGGCGCGCAAGTCGCGCAAGCAACTGTTCTCGCGTATCGACCGGGAACTCAAGCAGTTGCTGGTCAACCCTCAGTACGAAGCGCCGCGCAGCCTGCTCAAGGAGTTGCTGTATCTGGTGGCCTTGGCGAACAGCCATGGCCCGTTGGTTACCCCCATCCTCGAGCTGTTCGGCCTGACGGCCTTGCCTTTTACCGATCACTTGCTGGAAGAGGAATACCAGCGTCTGTCGGGACCGGGGCAGGCGGTAATGCGCTCGCTGTCGTCGGCCATTCGCGAGGAGTTGGCCAGCGTCAAGGACATGCTCGACCTGATCGAACGCGGCATAGTGCAAACCGACAGCCTGGGCACGCTGCACGCGGTGTTGGGCAAGTTGAGCAAGACCCTGGGCATGGTCGGGCTGAGTTCGGCCGGTAATGCCCTGGGTTCGCAGCTGCAGGTCGTGGCCGGTTGGAGCGATGCGGCACCTGTCGATTCCGACGCCCTGAACCGGTTGGCAGACGCCGTGCTTTATGTGGAAGGCATGGTCGCCAGCCTCGAGCGGGGCGAGCGCCGAGACCAGCGTTCGCCAGCGGTCCAGCCGGGGCAGGAAGCGGAATCCTTCGCCAGCCACCAGCTCAACGAGGCGCGCATAGTCGTGGTCGACGAGGCCCAGGCCGGTCTGGCCATGGCCAAGCGTGCGATCACGGCTTACCTCGAATCCAACGGCGACAAGCTGCACCTGGCCAATGTGCCGTTCTGCCTGCTGGCGGTGCGCGGCGGGCTCTGGTTTCTCGACCAGCAGCGCGCGGCCGGTCTGATCGGGGCCTGTGCCGACTATATCCAGAAGCAGATGCTGGAGACCCAGCAGATGCCCTCCGAGCAGATGCTCGAGACCCTGGCTGACGCGCTGACCAGCCTGGAATACTACCTGGAGGCCGGCGCCGTGCTGCGCCCCGAGACCCAGCCCAGCGTGCTCGACCTGGCGGCCGACAGTGTCCGAGCCCTGGGCTTGGCGGTGGCTGCCTAAATGGATCGGCACTGGCAACCGGCGATACTCGACAACGACCTGGTCGGTGGTTGGGCGCTGGTGCATTGTCAGCAGCACTTCATGGCGGACAGCAATGGGCTGCTATTTCCCCGGGATTGGCTCAAGCGCCAGGACCTGCCGATTCTGGCCGAGCATGGCCTGGGGCATTTCGCTGGCGATCCGGTGTACCTGCTGGAGCTGGAGCAACCCGCCTCCATGGCAGGGTGCGCCTGGCAGAGCCTGCGGCACTTGATGCTGCAGGGCGAGGCGGACCTGTTCAAGATGCTGGCCTACGCCACGCAGATCGGTACCTGGGCCCGGCAGCACCGCTTTTGCGGCAGTTGCGGCGGGCGCATGCAGCCCTATGCCCGCGAGCGGGCGATGCACTGCCCGCGCTGCGAGCTGCAGCATTACCCGCGCCTGTCGCCGAGCATGATAGTGCTGGTGACCCGCGGCGACGAGGTCCTGCTGGCCCGTTCTCCACGCTTCGCCAGCGGGGTCTACAGCACCCTGGCCGGCTTCGTCGAGGCTGGCGAGTCGGTGGAAGCGTGCGTGGTGCGCGAAGTGCATGAGGAAGTCGGGGTGGGGGTGCGCAACCTGCAGTACATCGCCAGCCAGGGCTGGCCATTCCCGCACTCGTTGATGCTGGGCTTCCATGCCGAATACGCCGGCGGCGAGATAGTCCCGCAGCCGGAGGAGATCGAGGATGCCCGCTGGTTCGCCCTGGACGCGCTACCACTGCTGCCGCCGCCACGCTCGATTTCCCGCTACCTGATCGACCTCTATATCGCCCGTCGTTCAGGCCAGGCCGAACCAGTGCTGCCAGGCTAGGCGCGCGGTCAGGGCGAAGACCACCAGAATGAAGACCGGGCGGATAAAGCGCGAGCCGCCGCGGATCGCCGTGCGCGCGCCGAGAAAGGCCCCGGCCATCAAGGCCAGGCCCATGCAGATGCCCAGCATCCAGGCGACCTGGCCCGAGGCGATAAACACCGCGAGCGCGACGACATTGCTGACGCAATTCATGCTGCGCGCCACACCGCTGGCGCGCAGCAGGTCGAGGGGGTAGAGCAGCAGGCTGCTGACGGTCCAGAAGGCGCCGGTACCGGGCCCGGCCACGCCATCGTAGAAACCCAGGCTCAGCCCTTGGGGCCATTGCCGGCCGCGGGCTATCGGCGCCTCGATGTTCAGGGGGGCGGTCGGCGTCTTGCCGAACAGCAGGTACAGGCCACAGGCGAACACCACGGCCGGCAGCAACTGGTTCAGCCAGGCTGCGGGCAGCCATTGGGCCAGGCCAGCCCCGAGCAGGGCGCCGAGGGCAGTGGCGAGCAGGGCGTTGCGCCATAGCCGGGGCGCGAACAGTTGGCGTCGGTAGAAGGTGTAGCTGGCAACGCAGGCGCCCAGGCTGGCGCAGAGCTTGTTGGTGCCCAGTACCAGGTGCGGCGGCAGGCCGGCAGTCAACAGCGCGGGAATGGTCAGCAGGCCGCCACCGCCGGCGATGGCGTCGATGAATCCGGCGATAAAGGCCACCAGGGCCAGGACGGCCAGGGTACCGGGATCGACCGCGAGGTCGAAGGGAAAGGGCATGAAAACCTCGACCTGTGTCCAATTCTGCCGCGTGACTGCTGGTCGGGGACCAGGTGGCTGCGCATAATGCCGGCAATTTTATACAGAAGGGAAGGGACGTATGCAGTATGACGGTCTGGCGTGGTGCATCGCATTGCTGGCAGGGCTGGCGACGCTGGTCAGTGCCCGCATTCTATACAGCCGCCATTGGTTCCTCGGTTGGTTGCGTGGCACCTTCGGCCTGGCCTTCCTGGCACTGGCGGCCCTGGTCGGCCTGGTCGCCTATGACCTGTATGGGTACACGCCGCTGCCCGAGGGCAAGCCGCTGGTGACCCTGAGCTTCCAGGCCGACGGCCCGCAACGTTACCGCGTCAGCCTGCTGGAAGGGGCCACGGAGCGCAGCGTGACCCTGGAAGGCGATCTCTGGCAACTGGACGCGCGGCTGTTCAAATGGAAGGGACTGGCCGCCCTGATCGGCCTGGAGCCGGGCTACCGGCTGGAGAAACTCTCCGGACGTTTCCTGGCCATCGAGCAGCAGGAACTGGCCCAGCATGCCCAGGTCGCCCTGGCCGAGAGTCCCTATGGGGTGGACCTGTGGCGCTGGATGCGCCTGGGCCAGCACGACCTGTTGATGTTCGATCCCCAGGCGTTGCGCGTGACCTACCTGCCGATCGCCGATGGCGCCGTCTACGGGGTGAGCGAAACCCCGACCGGGCTGCTGGCGACCCCCTTGAACCAGGCCGCGACCCAGGCGCTAAAAGACTGGTAAAGCCGGGGCCACGTCGCAGCCCTGGCGGAACGCGGTCCCGTAGGCTGTGCTCAGCGCACCGTGGCTATCCCTCCGGTCCCGCTAGGTCCATCGCAACACATAACCGATGCATGGGCTTTCTTATTGCGCGGGAGAGATACAGCCCGATGACTCGGCCGAAGACGCTGGGGTGAGCTCCACTGACTCGATCTCGTGAAACCGGCTTGGGCCCAGGTCCGCATTCCAGCCCCCGCGTGACACCGCCGTAGTGGGCGCGTAGCCCTGTTTGCACAGCCTCAGGTCGAGCGAAACCATGGCCTCGCCCAGCAGCGGAATGAACGCTACTGTTCGCTTCGCTTCAACGCGCAGATTGCCCGCGAGGTCGCTTCGGCCCAAGACAATCGGGTTGCCGTCCTCGTCGACCCGGGAAAAGGCATAGGCGCCTGCTAAGGGTTCTTTTGTAGTGGCGTCCACTACCTGGGTCGCCAAACCATCGTGCAGGGTGACGAGCCTGGGGATGGCACAGCCTTGCACAAGCAGCAAACAAGCGAGAGCGGGCCATCTGGTGCGGGTCATCCGGAAATCTTCCTTTCGTGTACAGGGCATTTTGCCTTTTGATTTTAAACACCGATCCGCAGGGCCGCGCCGCGCAGGTTCACGAAAAACTGCCTGCAGGTGGGAACCGGACTCCATCCTGCGCAAACCTTTATTCGTCATGCCCGCGAAGGCGGGTATTCGCCGTGCTCAGCGCACCGCCGGAGCAGCGCAGCCATACCGACCTCTACAAAAGCGCTCCCCGCAAGGGCGCAGGCTCGGTGGAACTCGGTTTCGTAGGGTGCGCTCAGCGCGCCGCCGAAGCATCGTTACCATACCAACCTCCCGGTGCGCGCGGCACACCCTACAAAAGCGCTCCCGCAACGGCACAGGTCCGACGGATCTCGGTTCCGATCGGATCGAGGTACGCGCTGGCCGGGAATAGGCTGCTCCCTTCTGGGAGGGGTCGTCAGCGCTCCTCCTCCGCATCGATGTACCGCTCGATCCAGGCGATCAGCGTCGGCGCGGCAAAGGCCGCCGGCAGCAGCGGCCGCGCCGTGGTGGACAGGGTGAATGCTCCCTGGATAAAGCATGTGATGCCCGCCACGAACGGATCGAGCCCCCGAGCGCGGCGTCCGCGTTCGGCGAATCGCTGCCGGAGCAGGCCTTTCAGAAGCTTCATCTGCGCCGCTAGCGCCGCTTGATAGACCTCGCGCACCTCAGGGTCGTGCGCCGACTGCTCGCCGATCACCACCCACGCCGCGACCGCATCGGGCTGCGCGTCCGGGCCGTAGGCAAGGTGGGCTGCGATGTAGGCCTCGAGCCTTTGTCCGGCCGTTTGGGCCGCGGCCGCCCGGGACTCGTACCGTTGATGGGCGTAGCCGGCCAGCGAATCGACCAGTGCCACCAGGATCTCGCGCTTGTCCTTGAAGTGGTAGTGCACCAGGCCGGGGGCGAGCTCCGCGTGGCGAGCGATGGCCGCTATGGTTGCGCCGGCGTAGCCAGCACTTGCCATGACGGCCTGGAGTGCCGCCACGATC
>DATDTH010000538.1:0-6621 GCA_035290985.1 Pseudomonas sp.
GTACAGCTGATCGGCCTCACGGGCGGCGAGACGGGCGGCAAGATCGAATGTCATGGAAGCGGATCACCCTAAAACGACCGGCCAACCCCAGGCGGGTTGGCCAGCCATGCAGCAGTGGGGTCGGTATCAGGCCGAGGCGGCGTCGTAGAACAGGGCGCCGTTCTTCTGCTCGGTCAACGCCTGCTCGATGGCGGCCTGGTGCACCTCGTCGGCGTGTTCTTCGCGGGCTTCCGGCTGGATGCCCAGGCGGCTGAACAGCAGCATGTCCTTGTCCGCCTGGGGGTTGGCGGTGGTCAGCAATTTATCGCCGTAGAAGATCGAGTTGGCACCGGCGAAGAACGCCAGGGCCTGCATCTGCTCGTTCATCGCCTCGCGGCCGGCGGACAGGCGCACATGGGATTTTGGCATCAGGATGCGAGCCACGGCGAGCATGCGGATGAAATCGAAGGGATCGACCTCTTCGGCGTTCTCCAGGGGCGTACCGGCGACCTTGACCAGCATGTTGATCGGCACCGACTCCGGGTGCTCCGGCAGGTTGGCCAACTGGATCAGCAACCCGGCGCGGTCGTCCAGGGACTCGCCCATGCCCAGGATGCCGCCCGAGCAGATCTTCATGCCCGCATCGCGCACATAGGCCAGGGTCTGCAGGCGCTCACCGTAGGTGCGGGTGGTGATGATGCTGCCGTAGAACTCGGGCGAGGTGTCCAGGTTGTGGTTGTAATAGTCGAGACCGGCTTCGGCCAGGGCAGTGGTTTGCTCCTTGTCCAGCTTGCCGAGGGTCATGCAGGTTTCCAGCCCCAGGGCCTTGACCCCCTCGACCATCTTCAGCACATAGGGCATGTCCTTGGCCGACGGGTGCTTCCAGGCCGCACCCATGCAAAAGCGGGTGGCGCCTATGGCCTTGGCGTTCGCCGCCTCGTCCAGCACCTTCTGCACCTCCATCAGCTTTTCTTTTTCCAGCCCGGTGTTGTAGTGGCCGGACTGTGGGCAGTACTTGCAGTCTTCCGGGCAGGCGCCGGTCTTGATCGACAACAGGGTCGAGACCTGCACGCGGTTGGCATCGAAATGCCCGCGGTGCACCGTCTGGGCCTGGAACAGCAGGTCATTGAACGGCTGTTCGAACAGGGCCCGAACCTCGGGCAGGGACCAATCGTGACGCAGAACGGGGGAGAGGGAGGCGCTCATTCGCTGTTCCTTGAAGGTTGCAGACGCCCGACTGTCCCGGCCTGCCATCCGCGGTTCAAGCCACGGATACAATGAACGACAGGCCCTGGGAGATGCGGGCGCGACACGGATGCTCGGCATAGTTAAGGAAGCGAAATGCACTGTCAACCGGAAAACCGCAAGCCGGTCTACATCTGGTTAAAAAACACCCAGGCCTGCCTGCTCTGCGACGAGCCCAGCGACGGCCCCCTACCCCTGTGCAGCGACTGCGAAGCCGAGCTGCCCTGGCTCGACGGCCACTGCGCGGTCTGCGCCCTGCCGCTGCCGGGTCCCTCCAGCGCAGAACTGATTTGCGGCGAATGCCTGCGCCGGCCGCCGGCCTTCGCTCATGTGGAGACGCCCTGGCGTTACGCCTTTCCCCTCGACGCGCTGATCACCCGTTTCAAACACCAGGCCAAGTGGCCCCTGGGACGCCTGCTGGCGGCCTTGCTGGCGCGCCATCTGCTGCAGGCCTTCGATGAAGGGTTGGCCCAGCCGGACAGCCTGCTGCCCGTGCCGCTGGCCAAGCGGCGCCTGCGCCAACGCGGCTTCAACCAGGCCGCGCTGCTGGCGCGCTGGCTCAGCCAGGACCTGCACCTGAAGGTGGACGAGCAACTGCTGCAGCGCACCCAGGACACCCCGGCGCAACAGCAACTGACGGCCGCCGCGCGCCGGCGCAACCTGCGCCAGGCCTTCGCCCTGCTGCCTGGCACGCGGGTCGAGGGTCGTCATCTGGCCCTGGTCGACGATGTGCTGACCACCGGTGCCACCGCCCAGAGCCTGGCCCAGCTGCTGATAAAAGCCGGCGCCGCGCGGGTCGATGTCTATTGCCTGGCGCGCACGCCCAAACCGGGCGGGGGGACTTTCTGATCGGCAGGCGCACACGGGGCTTTCTCGGCGTACATCGGCGTACACTAGTGCGCCCCGCTGTCTGGATTGACCTCATGTCCCACCCCTTCGCCGCCCTCACGCCCGACCTGGTTCTCGATGCCGTCGAGAGCATCGGCTTTATCAGCGACGCCCGCGTGCTGGCGCTGAACAGCTACGAGAACCGCGTGTACCAGGTGGGCATCGAGGACGGCGAGCCGCTGATCGCCAAGTTCTACCGACCGGAACGCTGGAGCACCGCGGCCATACTCGAAGAGCACAGCTTCACCTTCGAGTTGGCCGAGTGCGAGGTCCCGGTGGTGGCGCCGCTGCGGCACAACGGCGAGACCCTGTTCGAGCATGCCGGCTTTCGCTTCACCCTGTTTCCCCGCCGTGGCGGACGGGCGCCGGAACCGGGCAATCTCGACCAGCTCTACCGCCTCGGCCAGCTGCTCGGCCGCCTGCACGGCGTGGGCGCGATCAAGCCCTTCGAACACCGCGAGGCCCTGGGCATCCAGAATTTCGGCCATGATTCTCTGAACACCCTGCTGGAAGGCAACTTCATTCCCCGCAGCCTGCTGCCGGCCTACGAGTCGGTGGCCCGCGACCTGCTCAAGGGCGTGGAAGCCCTGTATGCCCGCACGCCCTACCAGGCGATCCGCCTGCATGGCGATTGCCACCCCGGCAACATGATGTGCCGCGACGAGGTCTTTCATATCGTCGACCTCGACGACTGCCGCATGGGCCCGGCGGTCCAGGACCTGTGGATGATGCTTGCCGGCGACCGCCAGGAACGCCTGGGCCAGCTCTCGGAGCTGATGGACGGCTACCAGGAGTTCCACGACTTCAATCCCCGCGAACTGCCGCTGATCGAAGGCCTGCGCTCACTCCGGCTGATGCACTACAGCGCCTGGCTGGCGCGGCGCTGGGACGACCCGGCCTTCCCCCACAGCTTCCCCTGGTTCGGCAGCGAGCGTTATTGGGGCGATCAGGTACTGGCCTTGCGCGAGCAGCTGTCGGCGCTCAATGAAGAACCCCTGCGGCTGTTCTGACAGGTTGTTGAAAAACCACCTGGGCTTTGCAGCGACCTGCCAACGGCGCAATCCGGACGGAGGCGCCTCGCCTGTAAGGTAATATTTACAGACGATGGTTTTTCGCGGGGCAAAAACAACCTGGGCGACCAGACAGGAACGCGTCGCCCTGCGTAGAATGCCAGGCCATTCGTTAGCAGCCTACGCAAGGACCTCCATGCCCCGCGGGTACATCCTGGGCCTGACCGCCTACATCATCTGGGGCCTGTTCCCGCTCTATTTCAAGGCCATAGCAACAGTCCCGGCTTTGGAGATCATCGTCCACCGGGTGCTCTGGTCGGCCCTGTTCGGCATGCTGCTGCTGATGGTCTGGAAACACCCCGGCTGGTGGGCGGAGCTGCGCAGCAACCCCAGGCGCCTGGCCGTACTGGCCGCCAGCGGCCTGTTGATCGCGGTGAACTGGCTGACCTATGTCTGGGCGGTGAACAACGACCGCATGCTCGAGGCCAGCCTGGGTTACTACATCAACCCGCTGCTCAATGTGCTGCTCGGCCTGCTGCTGCTCGGCGAACGCCTGCGCCCGCTGCAATGGCTGGCCGTGGCCTGCGCCGTGGTCGGGGTCGCCCAGCAGGTCTGGCAGGTGGGCAGCCTGCCCTGGGTGTCCCTGGTGCTGGCCCTGTCCTTCGGTTTCTATGGGCTGATCCGCAAGCAGGCGCCGGTCGCGGCCCTGCCCGGCCTGGTGGTGGAAACCTGGCTGCTGGTGCCGATCGCCCTGGGCTGGCTACTGTTCAACCCCGCCGCGACCAGCGCCCAGGCGAGCTTCTGGAGCACCTCCGAGGCGCTCTGGCTGGTCGCCGCCGGGCCCATCACCCTGGTGCCGCTGATCTGTTTCAACGCCGCGGCCCGGCACCTGCCCTATACCACCCTGGGTTTTCTGCAGTACCTGGCGCCGACCCTGGTGCTGCTGCAGGCGATTTTCCTGTTCGGCGAGCACTTCGCCCCCAGCACCCTGCTGGCCTTCGCCTTTATCTGGGCCGGCCTGTTGCTCTACAGCCTCGACGCCTGGGTCAACCTGCGCAAGAACGCCTAACAGGCTGTTGAAAAACTACCTGCTAAGGGTCCGGATATAAGAACAACGCTTCAGCCATCCGTGCGCAGGTTGAGCTCCACCATCAGCTCGTCCGCCAGGGTTTCCAGGTGGCGTTGCAGCACGTCCAGGGACAGGGTCAGGGGTACCGCCAGCACGGCCTCGGCATGGAACAGCGGTTCGCTGCTCATCGGCGCCGGTGTCACCTCGGTGACCAGGCTCTCGACGTTGATGCCGTGCTCGCTCAACAAGCGGGTGATGTCCCGCACTATGCCCGGCCGGTCGTTGCCCACCAGTTCCAGCAGTATGGGTTTCCAGGTGCAGGACGGCTCGATCCCGCTTTCCGCCAGCAGCACGCGAATGCCGTGGGCGCTCAGCCCCTGCAGGGCATCGATCAGTTCGTCATGGGCCTCGGCCGGCACGCCGACGCGCAGGATGCCGGCGAACTGCCCGGCCATCCGCGCCATGCGGCTCTCCAGCCAGTTGCCGCCGTGTTCGGCGATGCACTGGGCGATCCGCTCCACTTGCCCCGGCTGATCCTGGGCCATGACCGTAAGTACCAGATGATTCACAGGCGACTCCTTCGTTTGCGGGCCATTGCCAGCGCCTTCAGCCGCGCGCCAGGCTCAACCAGTAGCTGTAATAGACCTCGTCCCTGACATAGCCTAGGCGCTCGTACAAGGCCTGCCCGGCCAGATTGGTTTTCGCCGTTTCCAGTTGCAGTCCACAGGCGCCCGTCGCCTCGGCGTGGGCCCGGGCCGCGTTCATCAGCGCCTCGCCCACGCCCTGGCGGCGCGCCGTTGCGGCCACATACAGGTCGCTGAGCAGCCAGGCCGGCTCCAGCAGCAGGGAGGCGAACAGCGGATAGAGCTGGACGAACCCCTGGGCCCGGCCCTGGCTGTCCCGGGCGAGGAAAATGACCGAGTCGCCCCGCTCCAGCCGCGCCGCCAGAAAATCATGAATGACCGGCAACGGCCTGGGCACCTCGTAGAACGCCAGGTAACCGGCGAACAGTTCGGACAAGGCATCGAGGTCGCTGACGACGGCCACCTGTATCGACACCGCCTTTATCGACATATAGGCCCCTCCTTTGCAGATCCACGAATCGCCCGAGTATAAACGCAAGCCCGTCCCGGGGCTCCCGGCCCGACCGCGGCCGGCGTTCTGGTCACCGCGCGACGCCTACCCGCTGATTTTCAGGCCGGCTTGTTGTAGTATGCCGCGCCTCGGACTACATGACGGCCCGAGCCGGGTCCGTGGCGGCTATCGAATAAAGCTGAAAAGCTGAGCAGAGTGAGGCAAGTGATGACTGAACGCGTTCAAGTCGGTGGCCTGCAGGTCGCCAAAGTCCTGTTCGACTTCGTGAACAACGAAGCCATCCCCGGAACCGGCATTGCTGCCGAACAGTTCTGGGCCGGTGCAGCAACAGTGATCCATGACCTGGCACCGAAAAACCGTGCTCTGCTGGCCAAGCGTGATGCCATCCAGGCGCAGATCGATGCCTGGCACCAGGCCCGTGCCGGCCAGGCCCATGACGCCGTGGCCTACAAGGCCTTCCTCCAGGAGATCGGCTACCTGCTGCCGGAGCCGGCCGACTTCAAGATCACCACCGAAAACGTCGACGACGAAATCGCCCGCATGGCCGGCCCGCAACTGGTCGTCCCGGTGATGAACGCGCGTTTCGCCCTGAACGCCTCCAACGCCCGCTGGAGCTCGCTCTACGATGCCCTGTACGGCACCGACGCGATCAGCGAAGCCGGTGGCGCTGAGAAAGGCAAAGGCTACAACAAGGTCCGTGGCGACAAGGTCATCGCCTTCGCCCGCGCCTTCCTCGACCAGGCCGCCCCCCTGGCGGCCGGCTCCCATGTCGAGTCCACCGGCTATCGCATCGAAGCCGGCAAGCTGGTGGTCAGCCTCAAGGGCGGCAGTAACAGCGGCCTGCGGGACGACGCCCAGTTGATCGGCTTCCAGGGCGACGCCGCGGCACCGACCGCCGTGCTGCTCAAGCACAACGGCCTGCATGTCGAAATCCAGATCGATGCCAGCACCCCGGTCGGCCAGACCGACGCCGCTGGCGTCAAGGATCTGCTGATGGAAGCCGCGCTGACCACCATCATGGACTGCGAAGATTCGGTCGCCGCCGTGGATGCCGCCGACAAGGTGGTCATCTACAAGAACTGGCTGGGCCTGATGAAGGGCGACCTGGCGGAAGAAGTCGCCAAGGGCGGCAGCACCTTTACCCGCACCATGAACCCGGACCGCGTCTACAGCAGCCTCGACGGCGGCACCCTGAGCCTGCACGGCCGTTCGCTGCTGTTCGTGCGCAATGTCGGCCACCTGATGACCATCGACGCCATCATCGACCAGGACGGCTTCGAAGTGCCGGAAGGCATCATGGACGGCCTGGTCACCAGCCTGATCGCCCTGCATGAC
>DATDTH010000539.1:0-2165 GCA_035290985.1 Pseudomonas sp.
GTTTCGCCGCGCCGCAGGGGCCCGCCTGGGTCGAAGTGACGGAGTGCCGCCTCGCCTGGCTGCAGCGCCCGCTGCCCGCCAGCGCCCGCGTCGCAACGGTCATCACGCCGGCAAACAGGGCCCATCCGTTGACGGCCTGACCGATGGACGAATAAAAGTCGCGGCAACAGGATCAATTTTCCCGATTACACCGCTATAATCGCGCCCCGATTATAAGGACGTCTCCTGATCGGGCCTCGCACGCTCGCCGATAGCATCGATATCGGCTCCGCACCGCCCCAGAGAGCCGCCCACCTGTGCTGCCGATCTGGCCGCCCTCCCCCTTTCAGCCCGTCGCGTTGAGCGCTCTACGCTCACGCGCCGCGAAAGTGCAGGCAGCCCCCGGCGCACAACCTTTTTGAGGTTCACTGCTCCAAAAGAGCGTGAAAAAACGGTTTTACAACTTCACAAGAGTGTGGCGAACAGATGAAAACCTTGGCGTCGGTTAACTGCAGCACCCTCCCCCCATCCACGTTGGACCTGAGCGGAACCAGCCATCGTCATTGACTGGCGCGCATCAGGCTCGGGCCTTAGGGCCGTCATCGTGGCAATGCATATTGGGGAGAAGAGTAATGGCGCATAACGAATACGAAACCGTGGACGTGGTACTGGTGGGCGCGGGCATCATGAGCGCGACCCTGGCCGTCCTGCTCAAAGAGCTCGACCCCAGCCTCAAGCTGGAAGTGGTGGAGCTGATGGAATCGGGGGCGATCGAGAGTTCCAACCCCTGGAACAACGCCGGCACCGGCCATGCCGGGCTGTGCGAGTTGAACTACACGCCGCCCGCCGAAGACGGCTCCATCGACATCCAGAAAGCCGTCAGCATCAACTCCATGTTCGAGGAGTCGAAACAGTTCTGGGCCTATCTGGTGGATCGAGGGGTGGATCAAGGGGTGGGTAAAGGCGGCTTCGGTTCGCCGCAGACCTTTATCAGCCCGGTCCCGCACCTGAGCTTCGTGCAGGGCGAGGACGGCATCGCCTTCCTGAAAAAGCGTTTCGCGGCACTGACCCAGTACCACGGCTTCGCCGAGATGGAATACACCGAAGACCGCGCCACCATGACCGAGTGGATGCCCCTGATGATGCCGGGCCGTGCCGCGGACGAGCCGATCGCGGCCACCCGGGTACTGGCCGGCACCGACGTCAACTTCGGCGCCCTGACCAAGCAGTTGCTGGGCTACCTGGCGAGCCAGGCCGGCACCCAGGTCAAGTGCAGCCAGAAAGTGGTGGACCTCGAACGCGTCGACCAGGGCTGGCAAGTCAAGATCAAGGACCTGAAAAACGGCGGCCATCGCAAGATCAACGCGCGCTTCGTCTTCCTCGGCGCCGGTGGCGCGGCCCTGCCGTTGCTGCAGATGTCTGGAATCCCGGAAGGCAAGGGCTTTGGCGGTTTCCCGGTGAGTGGCCAGTGGCTGCGCTGCGACAACCCCGAAGTGGTCGAACAGCACCAGGCCAAGGTCTACAGCCAGGCCGCGGTGGGTTCGCCGCCCATGTCCGTACCGCACCTGGACACCCGCGTGGTGGATGGTAAGAAATCCCTGCTGTTCGGGCCCTATGCCGGTTTTTCCACCAAGTTCCTGCGTCATGGCTCCTTCCTCGACCTGCCGCTGTCGATCCGGCCGAGCAACATAGGCCCGATGCTGGCCGTGGCCCGCGACAACATGGACCTGACCCGCTACCTGATCGGCGAAGTGCTGCAATCCGAGGAGCAGCGCCTGGAAGCCCTGCGGCGCTTCTACCCCCAGGCCAAGGCCAGCGACTGGCGCCTGGAGATGGCTGGCCAGCGGGTACAGATCATCAAGAAGGATCCGAAGAAAGGCGGCATCCTGCAGTTCGGCACCGAGCTGGTCTCGTCCGCCGACGGCTCCATCGCCGCCCTGCTCGGCGCCTCGCCGGGCGCCTCGGTGACCGTCTCGATCATGCTCGACCTGCTCAACCGCTGCTTCCCCGAGCAGGTGCGTTCAGCGGCCTGGAGCGCCAAGCTCAAGGAAATCTTCCCGGCCTTCGCCAAGGACCTGGAAGCCGATGCAGCCCTGTACCGCGAAGTCCAGGCTCACTCGGACGAGCGTCTGCAACTGTCGGCCAAGGCCAGCGTCGCGACCGCCTGAGTCGAGAGTAACGGCAAC
>DATDTH010000540.1:0-3023 GCA_035290985.1 Pseudomonas sp.
TGCCGCTGCGCGCAAGGCCAAGGCCATTCCCTTCGCCGGCAAGCTCAAGCCCTTCAAGCAGATGACAGAGGCCGAGCTGCCGACCTTTATGCCGCGCCGCGGTACCGAGCATGGCTTGGTGTTGCCTACCGTGGAAACCCCGCCGATCAGCGTGATCGCCGTTGCCAAGCGCTTGGCCGCTGAGGTGGGCGGTTGGAGCGCCGAGCATTACGCCTGGCTCAGCCAGCACCACCCGGCCGGCGTGAAGGAAGACGACATCCCAGCGGTTGCCGAGCGCCTGCGCGCTGCATTCAGCAAGCGTCCAACCCTGTCTGTTGTAGGCGGTGCCTGATGCTCAAGCTCAAGGCGCTGCTGCGCTACCACAACCTCGGCCAGGCCGACCTGGCGCGTCAACTCGGGCTGTCGCGTCCGACCATCTCGCAACTGATCAACCACAGCATGTGGCCCAAGACCATCCCGCAGGCCGACCTGCAGCAACGCATCGTCGCCTGGCTGAACGCGTTTGCCATTGAGGGCATGCAGCTGGTGGGAATTTTCGAGGAGGAGCTGAAAGAAGAGAGCAACACCAAGTTGGCCGCCGGGCGCTGCAACGCCCAACGGCCGGAGCACCGCAACGATAAGAAACCGACCATCGAGGAGCCCGAGACGATGCTACTACGCAAGCAAACCCTGACACCACAGGCGCGCCAGGCATTTGGCCTGTTCCGCGACCCCTTCGCCGACCCGCAGAGCAGCGCCGAGTTGTTTATCTCGCCGGAGATCCGCTATGTGCGCGAGAACCTCTACCAGGTGACGCGCTACGGCACCTTCCTTGCCATCGTCGGCGAGTCTGGCAGCGGCAAAAGCACCATCCGCAAGGATCTGCACGCACGCCTGCAGGCCGAGGCCAAGCCGGTGGTGGTCATAGAGCCCTACGTGATCGGCATGGAGGACGATGATTTCAAGGGCAAGACGCTGAAGGCGATCCACATCTGCGAGGCCATCCTGGCCACCGTAAGCCCTGGCGCGAAGATGCCGCGCGGCATGGAGCAGCGCTTCCGCGCCGTGCATACCTCTCTGAAAGAGTCGCACCGCATGGGCAACAAGCATGTGCTGATAATCGAGGAGGCGCATGCGATCCCGATCCCGACCCTCAAGCACCTGAAACGCTTTTTTGAGCTGGAGGACGGATTCGAGAAGCTCCTCTCCATCGTGCTGATCGGCCAGACCGAGCTGGGTAACAAGCTCAGCGAATCCCGCGCCGACGTGCGCGAGGTGGTGCAGCGCTGCGAGGTGGTGCGCCTCAACCCGCTGGGCGAACAGCTCGGCGCCTACCTCAAGCACCGCTTCGCTCTGATCGACAAAAAGCTGGATGAGCTGATGGACGAGCAGACCGTCGAGGCCTTGCGCAGCAAGCTCACCGGCCACATGCCGAAAAACCAGGGCACCTATTCCGTGCTGTATCCCTTGGCGGTTCACAACGTAGTCACCGCCGCCCTCAACCTCGCCGCCTCGCTCGGCGCGCCCCGCCTAACGGCTGACATTTTTGCGGAGGTGTGACATGCAGAGCGCTCAATACAAAGAGGGCGACAAGGTCACCGCAGTGATCAGCCGTAGCGCTGGCCGTGGTGGTATTTCGCTCTCGGCACGCGAATGCAAGTTCGTATCGCTGCACCCGAAAGACCCGAACTACGCAATGGTTCAGATGCGTAATGGCCGTCAGGAGGTGGTCAAGCTGGATGCCATCACTCCGGTAGGGCAACGAAATGCGCTCACCCGCTCGCTGTGTGGGGAGGAATGACCATGTCCACCGCCAACGTCATCCCCCTCAGCGCCCAGGTCGCCGCCAACCTGGCGCGCCTGCACGCCATGCCGGTCTGCACCGTACTCACCCCCCAATTGGCTGAGCGCCTGCAATCGGTCAACGTCATGAACCGCCGCCTGCGCGCCGTCGGCGTGCGCGTGGAGGCGGCATCACCCCTCGACGCCACGCTGTTCATCGTCGCCGAGGACGCCGCCCGCCTGGCCGAGGCATTCCGCGCCGAATGGCGCGGCGTGTCCTGGAGCACCAAGGGCACCCGCACCCTCAACAGCGTCCGCCTCGGCGGTTGCCGCATCTGCTGGCTGACGCCGGTGAAGGAACAGGACCAATGAGCGGCCCAACCATCACGGCGGTGCCGACCCTGACCCAGGGCGACGACCTGTCGCCCGCGCAGCTGCGCGAGGCACTCGCCCGCGCCAACAGCGCGCTGCTGGACCTGACCTTGCAGCATCACCTGCTCAAGGTCAGTGCCAGCGCCTTGAATCAAGAACTGGGGGCGATGTGCGAGGCCCAGCTGGCCGGCGACACAGGGACGGTGCTTCAGATCGTCGAGCGTGTCGCCAATAACTACCGCGGCAATATGGAACGGCTCAGAGCCGGACGGAGTGTGCACTGATGAACCTGCTCAACATTGCGCCGCGTTCGGTTCTGGATGTTCTGGCCGAGCGGATTCGCCAGATCGAGGTGAAGGGTTACAGCCCGGAAAGAGACGACGCCCACACCTTTGGCGAATTTGCTGATGCAGCCGGCTGTTACGCCCTCGCGGCAGCGCGTCAGGTGCGAGGCGAAGTCGGCACCAGCCCAGCGCTGCATTGGCCCTGGGCGCGTTATCACTGGAACCCGTCGACTACGCGCCGCAACTTGGTCAAGGCTGGCGCCTTGATCCTCGCTGAAATTGACCGCCTCGATCGTGCGGCCAACCTGGATAAAGAGGAACACACCCATGGCTGATACTCATCGCGCCCCGGTACCGGCCGGCTTCTGGCAGGACGCGCAGGGCCGCATGGTCCATGAAAGCATGATCAAGCCTATCGACGCCGAGCGCGATCGCCTGGTTCGCCACCTGGTGGACCGGGCCAACGAGCTGAGCAGCGCGCTGGCCAGCTTCAAGGCGATCGCATTCGGCGATATCGAGGCGTTTATCGAGCTGAGCGCCGAACAGTACGGCGCCAAGGTCGGGGGGAAGAAAGGCAACGTCACCCTTTATAGCTTCGATGGCCGC
>DATDTH010000541.1:0-3464 GCA_035290985.1 Pseudomonas sp.
ATAAAATCCGCGGCCGTTCCCCGCTATTGAACCGGAGAACACCCATGCTCAAGCCCACCCTGGCGCTCGTCGCCGGCCTTGCCCTGTCCCTGTCCAGCCTGATGAGCCAAGCCGCCGATGTACTGCGCGTCTCGGCCATCCCCGACGAAGCCCCCACCGAACTGCTGCGCAAGTTCAAGCCCCTGGGTGCCTATCTGGAGCAGCAACTGGGCATGAAGATCGAGTTCGTACCGGTGTCCGACTACGCAGCGGTGGTCGAGGCCCTGGCCTCGGATCGCCTGGACATGGCCTGGCTGGGTGGCTTCACCTTTGTCCAGACCCGCCTGAAGACCGGCAACGCCATCCCCCTGGTGCAGCGCGAGCAGGACGCGAAATTCACCAGCAAATTCATCAGCGCCGATCCGGCGGTCAAGTCCCTGCAGGATCTCAAGGGCAAGACCTTCGCCTTCGGCTCGGTGTCGTCCACCTCCGGCAGCCTGATGCCACGCTACTTCATGATCCAGGACGGTATCGACCCCGACACCTTCTTCAGCCGCGTGGCCTTTTCCGGCGCCCATGACGCCACGGTCGCCTGGGTCCAGGCCGGCAAGGTCGACGGCGGCGTGCTGAACGCCTCTGTGTGGGACAAGCTGGTCGCGGCCGGCAAGGTCGACACCGACAAGGTCAAGGTCTTCGCCACCACCCCGACCTACTACGACTACAACTGGACCGTGCGCGGCACCCTCGACCCGGCCCTGAGCGCCAAGCTCAAGGCCGCCTTCCTCGCCCTCGACCCGGCCAACCCGGAGCACAAGGCGATCCTCGACCTGCAGGCCGCCAGCCGCTTTATCGAGACCCAGCCGGAAAACTACAACGGCATCGAAAAAGCCGCGCGCGCCGCCGGCCTGTTGAAGTGAGCCTGAGCGGCCTGAGCCTGAGCCAGGTAGGTCTGGTCCACGGCAACGGTCGGGTAGCGCTCGAGGTCATCGACCTGCAGGTGGCTCCGGGCGAGCGGCTGGCGATCATCGGCCCCTCCGGGGCCGGCAAGACCAGCCTGCTGCGCCTGCTGGCCACCGGTCTGCAGCCCGCCAGCGGGCGCTTCGAGCTGCTCGGCAGCGAGCCCTGGCGCCTGTCCGCCGAGCAACGGCAGCGGCTGCGCGCCCGCATCGGCCTGATCCACCAGGCGCCGCCCCTGCCCCCTCGGCAACGGGTGGTCAGCGCGGTGCTGGCCGGCAAGCTGGGCCAGTGGTCCCTGGCCAAGAGTTTACTCAGTCTGCTGCACCCGGTGGATACACCAGGCGCGGCGGCGGCCCTGGCGCGCCTGGACCTGGACGACAAGCTGTTCGAGCGTTGCGACCAGCTGTCCGGCGGGCAGTTGCAACGGGTCGGTATCGCCCGTGTGCTGTACCAGGCGCCGGAGCTGATCCTGGCCGACGAACCGGTGGCCGCCATGGACCCGGTGCTGGCCGGGCATACCCTGGAGCTGCTGAACCAGGACGCCCTGAGCCGCGGCGCCACCCTGCTCGCCAGCCTGCACGCGGTGGAACTGGCCCTGGCGCATTTCCCGCGCATCGTCGGCCTGCGCGAGGGCCGTATCCTGTTCGACAGCCCGGCCAGCGCGGTGGGCCAGC
The DNA here is from genome assembly GCA_035290985.1 of Pseudomonas sp. Taxonomy (GTDB): domain Bacteria; phylum Pseudomonadota; class Gammaproteobacteria; order Pseudomonadales; family Pseudomonadaceae; genus Aquipseudomonas. The sequence continues at coordinate 1,611 of DATDTH010000541.1, forward strand.
GCGAGCTGGACGCACTCTATGCCAACGAACAACTGCAACCGACCTCGGTCTCGCCTGCGCCCGCGCCGGCCGCCCTGCACATTCCCCGATGCTGAAGACCGCCCCCCGCGACCCGGCGGCCCTGCCCCGCCTGCTGCTCGGCCTGCTGGCGCTGGCCCTGCTGTGGCCGGGCCTGGCCCTCAGCGAGCTGAACCTGGCGGTGCTGCTACGCCGCGACAACCTCAGCACCATGGGCCAGTTCCTCTCCGGTTTCTGGCCCCCGGCCCATGGCCATGAATTCCTCCTGCTGCTCGGCCAGGCGACCCTGCAGACCCTGGCCATCGCCACAGCCGGCATGAGCCTGGCGCTGTTGATCGCCCTGCCCGCGTCCCTGCTCGCCAGTCGCGCGCTGTCATTGTCGGCGCTGAGCCGCGGCGGCCAACCGGCGGGCTGGGCCCGGGCCTTGCGCTGGCCGGTGCGCGGGCTGCTGATCGTGCTGCGCAGCGTGCCGGAAATCGTCTGGGCCCTGCTGTTCGTACGCGCCGTCGGCCTGGGCCCCACCGCCGGAGTGCTGGCCATCGCCATCACCTACAGCGGCATGCTCGGCAAGGTCTATGCGGAAATCTTCGAATCGGTCGATCCGCGCCCCAGCCGAGCCCTGTTGCTGGCCGGCAGTCCGCGCCTGGCGGCCTTCTGTTATGGGCTGCTGCCAAACGCCGCGGCGGAGATGCTCTCCTACACCGTCTACCGCTGGGAGTGCGCGATCCGCGCCTCGGTGATCATGGGCTTCGTCGGCGCCGGTGGCCTGGGCCAGCAAATCGACTTGTCGATGCGCATGTTCGCCGGGGCCGAAGTGGCGAGCATGCTGCTGACCTTCCTGGTCCTGGTGCTGCTGGCCGATCGGCTTAGCCGCCTGCTGCGCGAGCAGCTGACATGAAGCCGTCCCCGCGCGCGGGCCGCCATGCCCTGCTGGCCATGATCCTGGCGGCCGTGATCGCCTCCTTCGCCTACCTGGGGCTCGACCTGGGCGCCCTGGTCGGTGGCGACAGCCTCGAGCGGATGGGCCTCTATGCTCGCCGCTTCCTCGAGCCGGACCTGTCCCAAGCGCACCTGACGGCCATCGGCCGCGGCGCCTTGGAAACCCTGGCCATGTCGGCGATCGGCACCCTGCTGGCCGCGGGACTGGGGCTGGCCCTGGCCCTGCCGGCGGCCGGGCGCTTCGGCTGGCTGGCCCTGAGCGGCGCACGCTTTTTGCTCAACGCCCTGCGCGCGATACCGGAGCTGGTCTGGGCCGCGCTGGTGGTGCTAGCGGCTGGCCTGGGGCCGAATGCCGGCACCCTGGCCCTGGCCCTGCACACCACCGGAGTGCTTGGCCGGCTGTTCGCCGAGGCCCTGGAAAACACCCCCGCGGCGCCGGCCGAAGCGCTACGCCTGGCCGGCGGCAGCCGAGTCGCCGCGTTCTGCTACGGCACCCTGCCCGGCGTCCTGCCGCAGTTGATCGCCTATTCGCTGTACCGCTGGGAAAACAATATCCGCATGGCCAGCGTGCTCGGTTTCGTTGGTGCCGGCGGCCTGGGGCAGATGCTCTATGTGCACTTGCAACTGTTCCACGAAGCCCAGGCCGCGACCGTGATCCTGGCCATGCTGGTACTGGTGCTGGGCGTCGACGCCCTGAGCGGCTGGGCCCGCCAGCGCTGGGTCAGCGCCTAGGCTGGCCTCGGTGCACATCGTTGTCGGGTTACGCTGCGCTAACCCGACCTACGGTCTGCCAGAGCAGGCACATTCGCGCTCGTAGGTCGGGTTACGTTTTACCAACCCGACGGTTTTCCGGCGAACCCCAGGCTTTCCTGCCCCGCCTCAGTGCGGCGATGCCGC
>DATDTH010000542.1:0-2177 GCA_035290985.1 Pseudomonas sp.
TGCGACAGCGGCCGGGACCGGCTGCGCACGGCCCTGGGCCTTGGGGCCGGGGAGCGCAATGCGCGCCAGCGGATTCTCCTCGCCGACCTGCCCATCCAGTGGTCAGGCAGCCCCAGCGAGGGTCATTGCTTCATCCGCGACCAGGACTTCCTGGCCCTGCTGCCGCTCGGGAACGGCCAGCACCGTATCCTGGTCAAGTCCGCGGCCCCCTACCCGACCGGCCAGGCGCCGAGCTTGCAGGAAATTCGTGCCAGCGTCGCCCGCCAGCGCATCCCGGGCCTGGAAATCGAGGCGCCGACCTGGCGCACCAGCCTGTCGCTGCGCACCCACGACCTGCCGATGATGCGCCGCGGCCGGGTACTCATTGGCGCAGAGGCGACCCACTTGCACGACGCGATTGGCGGTTTCGGCCTCAACAGCGCAATCGCCGAAGCCTTCAGCCTGGGCTGGAAACTCGGCTATCGCCTCAATGGTGGCGGCAACGACGCCCTGCTCGACCCACCCGCAGCCACCCAGGCCAACCCAGAACCCTCGCGCCCCACCCTCCCCGATCTGCCGCCGCTACTGCTGGCCGGCCATCCGCCGCCCTATGTCGCCGACACCGGGACGAGCGGCGACAGCCTGGCCCTGTTGGGCCATGGGCGCCACAGCCTGCTGCTCGTGCCACCCCGGGATGAACCGGGCATGCGTGCCGCCCTGCAGCTGCTGGCCCGTGTGCAGCACGCCAGCCTGGGCCTGGTGCGCACCTGCCTGCTGACCGACACCAGCCATGCTGGGCGCGCCTTGCCGCCGAAGCGCTGCCACTACGACGAACAGCAACGCCTGCGCCGCGCCTATGGCCTGGCCGAAGGCGACTTCGTACTGATTCGCCCAGACTTTCAGATCGCCAGCCTGGGCCGGCTACCCCATTGCGAGGGACTCTGGAATGAATTGCGGTACCTGCATGGCTTCGACACGGCGCTCCTCCCACCCACAGATCGACCGAGCATTGCCTGTGATACAAGGAATCCACCAGCCCCCGCCCGTAGTACCCCGTACCCGCAAGGAAGCTTTCCACCATGAAGCCCCATTACCTGCCCCTCGCCGCTGGCCGACTGCGGTACCTGGATAACCAGGGCAATGGCCCGACCCTGGTGTTCTGTCATGACAGTTGCTCCGCCGCGACAAGCTTCAGCGCCCAGTTCGCCGCGCTGGGCAGCCGTCATCGACTGATCGCCCTAGACCTTCTCGGCCATGGCGGCTCGCAACCCGCGGCGAACCCGCACCAGGCTTACAGCTTCGCGGGATTCGCGCAGTCGCTGGTCGGCGCGGTCGAACTGCTCGGCCTGGAGGAATATGTCGTAGTCGGCCACGGCCTCGGCGGGCATGCGGCCCTGGAAGCCCTGCCGCGCCTGCACGGCCTGTTGGGATTGGTGCTGGAGGCCGCGCCGCCGTTCAACGCCGGCAGCGCCGAACGCGTCTTCAGACCCGACCCGGGAGAAGGCCTGGCGTTCCAGGCCAGCCTCAAGCTCAACCAGGTCAGTCGCCTGGCCGCGGCCTTCGTCAACGCCACGCGCCTACCGGGCCATCTGCTGGCCCAGGTGGAAACCTTCATCCATGCCACCGATCCCCAGGTGCGCAGCCAACTGGGCTCGAGCCTGACGGCCGGACGCCATGCCGATCACTGCCAGCGGCTGCGCGACAGCGGGGTGCCGGCCTTATTGCTGCAAGGCCAGGACGATGCCTTTATCGATTGGCGCCACTGCACCGCCCCCGACAGCTTTCCCGGCTGCAACCTGGGCATCGAGCTGTTCGAGAGCTGCGGCCATACCCCCCATATCGAGCAGGCGGAACGTTTCAATGCCCTGCTCGAGGCTTTTGTCGCGGGCATCGCGGCAAAGACGCGCTAAACCCCTCCCTCTCGTCATACCCGCGAAGGCGGGTATCCAGAACCACCCGATTCGATACGCGGGTTGCACCTAGGCGGCTCCACCCACCCTACAAGAAGCCCTACCGCTCTGGGTGCATGCCACATACGCCGAGCCGCCTGACGACAAAGGTAAGGTGAACATGCGCTAGAAGGTCAGCACGCCGTAGTGCATGGCCTTCGCGATGGCCTGGGAACGGTTGATCACGTCGAGCTTGCGGAAGATATTGCCGAAGTGGAACTTCACCGTGCGCTCGGAGATGCTCAGGAT
>DATDTH010000543.1:0-7082 GCA_035290985.1 Pseudomonas sp.
GAACAGCAACGCCGTGAGGCCGAGACCCTGGCGCGCGAGCAGGCACAGCAACGCCTGGCCGCGCAACAGGCCCAGGCCGCGGCCGCCGAGTCCAGTCGCCAGGCCGAAGCCGCCGCGGCGGCCAGTCGCCCGTACCTGCCCATCGCCAAGGACGCCCCGGACTATCCAGAGCGGGCCCTGGACAAGGGCATTCAGGGCGATTGCACCCTCAGCTACCGGGTCAATCCCCAGGGCCGGGTGGAAAACCCCCAGGTGCTCGGCGATTGCCACCCGCTCTTCGTTCGCCCGTCACTGGCCGCGGCCAGGGGCTTTCGCTACCAGCCGCGCATCGTCGACGGCCAGGCGGTGGCCGTGGAGGGCGTGAAGAACACCTTTCATTACCGCATCGAATAATCCGCCAGCCTATCTCTGGCCCCCTCTCCCCTGGGGGAGAGGGCCGGGGAGAGGGGGCCAGCAACGCCATATAGCCCGGATGCAAACCGGGACATTCCATACCACCCAGAGACCCTTCGATGAGCCAGGACCACCGCCACTTCCACGCCCGCCTGGAAGCCCATGACGACATCGCCATCAACCCCAGCGGCAACCGGCCGCTGGCCGAGCTGATAAACCCGGCTCGGCGCAACGTGCTCAAGGGCGGCCTGACCCTGGCCGCCCTGGGCTTCTTCGCCGGCGGGCTGAGCGCCTGCCGTAACGCCAGCGCCAGCCCGCTGCTGAATTTCACCGGCGTACCGGTGCAGGTCGACCCCGGGTTCGACCGGGTGCTGGTGGCCGAGGGCTACAGCGCCGTGCCGTTCTTTTCCTGGGGCGACCCGGTGGAGGCCGGCGCACCGGCCTGGAACCCGGATGCCAGCGACGACTGGCAGGCCCAGCTCAAGCAGGCCGGCGACAACCACGATGGCATGGAATTCTTCGCGTTTCCCGGCGAGCGCAACCGTGGTCTGCTGGTGATGAACCACGAGTACGTCAATCCGCCGTTGCACCCGTCCGGCAAGATCGACCAGTCCACACCACGGCCACTCGCCGAGGTGCGCAAGGAACAGGCCGCCCATGGCGTCTCGGTGATCGAGGTGAAGCAGGGGGGCGATGGCCAGTGGCAGCGGGTCATGGACTCGCCCTACAACAGGCGCATCAGCATGCTCACGCCCATGCGCATCGCCGGCCCCCTGGCCGGTCACGCACAGATGAAGACCGCCAGCGACCCCAGCGGCCTGCAGGTGCTCGGCACCCTGAACAACTGCGCCACCGGCATCACCCCCTGGGGGACCTTCCTCACCTGCGAGGAGAACTGGCACAACTACTTTATCAACCGCGACCCGGTCGACTTCGAGGCGCGGGTATCGCACAAGCGCTACGGCCTGGCCAAGGAGGGCACCAGCAAGAACTACGCCTGGGAAACCGCCGATCCGCGCTTCGACGCCACGCCCCAAACCGGCCAGGCCCATGGCGGCCATGTGCATGAGCCGCACCGTTTTGGCTGGGTGGTCGAGATCGACCCCTTCGACCCCAAGGCGCAGCCGATCAAGCGCACCGCCTTCGGCCGCTTCAGCCGCGAATGCGCGGCGCTGAGCCTGGGCCGCGACGGGCGCATGGCCTTCTATTCCGGCGACGATTCCAAGGGCGAGTATGTCTACAAGTTCGTCCCCAGCGGCCGCTTCGACGCCGCCAACCCCGGGGCCAGTCGCGACCTGCTGGACAGCGGCACCCTCTATGTCGCCCGCTTCGATGGCGACGGCTCCGGCCAGTGGCTGGCCCTGGTCCATGGCCAGAACGGCCTGAGCCTGGCCAACGGCTTTGCCAGCCAGGAAGAGGTGCTGCTCAACGCCCGGGCCGCCGCCGACCGTGCCGGTGCCACGCCCATGGACCGCCCGGAATGGGCCGCCGTGCACCCCAGGACCGGCGAAGTCTATGTGGCCCTGACCAACAACTACGAGCGTGGCGCCAAGCACCCCCTGGACAAGGCCAACCCGCGCCCGCACAACCTGCATGGGCAGGTGCTGCGCTTCAACGAGCAGGACGCCGATCCGAGCGCCACCCGCTTCACCTGGGAGCTGTTCCTGCTGGCCGGCGAGGCGCAGGGCGCCAGGGACGCGGACGGCAAGCCGGTGCCGGCCCACCTGCGGGGCACCCTCAAGGGCGACCTGTTCTCCTCGCCGGACGGCCTGGCCTTCGACGCCGCCGGCCGTTTGTGGATCCAGACCGACTACGACGACAGCGAGGCGCCGATGCAGGCCATGGGCTGCAACCAGTTGCTGTGCGCCGACCCGAGCACCCGCGAGGTGCGGCGGTTCATGGTCGGGCCGCGGGGCTGCGAGGTCACCGGCTTGGCCTGGAGCCCGGATGGCAAGGCGATGTGGGCCAATATCCAGCACCCGGGCATCAGCTTCCCGGCCAGCGACGGCAAGACGCGCCCGCGCTCGACCACCTTGCTGATCACCAAGCAGGATGGCGGGGTGATCGGTAGCTGAAGTGCCACTGGTGACCCAAACCGAGCAGCTTTTCGTAGGTCGTTTACGTTTTGTTAACCCGACGGCTTATCGTAGTTCATGGCGAAATCATCCTTGATTGTCGTTGTCGGGTTACGCTTCGCTAACCCGACCTACGGCTGAAGGGGAGTGGCCTTCACCGAAAACCTCGTAGGAGCGGCCCATGGCCGCGATGCACGGGCTGGGCTGAGCGCTGTCCGTCGGTGCCGGCCCTTTAGGCCTTGGTCCCCGTGGCCCCGAGGTGCATGATCGGTCCTGATATGGGCCCCGCAGGCAACCTCGACTATGGATCAGTTACCCTCTTCACCCTCCGCTTTGGGGCGCTTTCTGCGCCTGGCCGGCACCAGCACCCGGATTGCTGGCAATCTGCTCGGTCAACAGCTGCGACCCGGCTCGTCGGCCATCGACTGGCAGCCGGTGGGCGACCTGCTCGGCAGCGTGCTCGGCGAGATGAAGGGCCCGGTGCTCAAGCTCGGCCAACTGGCCTCGCAATGGGAGAACGTGCTGCCTGCGCCTGTGGCCCAGGCCCTGGCCCAGTTGCAGAACCGCGTACCCTCGGTGCCGTTCAGCGCCTTGCAGCCGCACCTGCAGGCGGTCTATGGCGAGGAATTGGGGCATTTTTTCCGTAGCATCGAGGAAGAACCCTTCGCGGCGGCGTCCCTCGGCCAGGTCCACCGCGCCGTCGGCCTGGATGGCCAGGCGCTGGTGCTCAAGGTGCAGTACCCGGGAATCGCCGAGATCTGCGCCGCCGACATGCGCCAGTTGCGGCGCCTGTTGCCGCTGGGACGGCTGTTCCGCGCGCCGGCGGCGCAGCTGGAAGGCGTTTACCGCGAGCTGGAAATGGCGATCGCCGAGGAACTCGATTACCCGACGGAAATGCAGCGCTTGCAGCGTTTCACCACCTTTTTCGCCGGTTGGGAGGGGCTGCGGCTGCCCCAGCCCCAGGTCGAGTTGTGCCGGCCGGGGGTGCTGGTATTGACCGATGAACCGGGCCTGCCCTTCGCCGAGGTGGCCCAGGCCAGTGCCGAGGTGCGCCAGCGCCTGGCCAAGACCCTGGTGCGCTGGCTCGGCGCCCAGGCGTTCGAGCTGGGGCTGTTGCACGCCGACCCGCACCCCGGCAATTTCGCCTACACCGCCGCCGGCGAACTGGTGGTGTACGACTTCGGCTCGGTGCAGGCGCTCTCGCCTGCGGTGCGCGACGGCTATGTGCAGACCTTCCAGGCCTTGCAGGCCCGGGACTCGGCCAAGCTGGAAAGCGCCTTCCAGGCCCTGGGCACGCGCCAGCGCTCAACCAACGCACCCAATGGCTTGTACCGCCGCTTGCACGGCCTGCTCGGTCCGCTGCTGCAACCGGGGGAATGCTGGGATTTCGCCGCCACCCCTGTCCATCAGCAATTGATGGCCCTGATGCCCAATGTGCTCGGCGCCCTCGGCAGCCTGCAACCCTCGCCCGGCACCCTGCTGGTCAACCGCACATTGGAGGGCCATTACTGGAACCTCTGCCGCCTGGCGGTACCGGTGCCGGTGGCGGATCTGCTGGGCGAGTGGATGGACAACTGAACCGAGGGATCTTCAGGGGGCGGTCGATGTTGCCTTGAAATAGGCGCCTTGCTGGAAGTTCTTGAAGTATTGCGCGTACCGGCCGCTCTTGCGGTACTCCAGCAGGCGACGGTTGAAGCGCTCGAGTAACTCGGGACTGCCTTCCAGGCTTCTCGGCAGCATCAGGTAGCTGAGGTTGTTCAGCAGCGGGCTGGGGTGGTGGGTGATTTTGGCGATGTCAGCCGTGGAGAAATGCCGCATCAGCGCGTAATAGCCGACATTGACCTCCTGGGGATAGAGCACCACGCGTTCCTTGAGCAGCTTCTCGAAGTTCTGCATGTCCGTGGAGACCCGTTCCATCGTCACCTTGTCGCTGGCCAGAAAGGCATCGAAGTCCGGACCGTAGCTGTATTCCAGACCGCCCCCCAGGGTCATGCCGGTCAGATCGTCGAAGTGGTTCCAGTCGAAGGGCAGGCTTTTCAGGTGAAAGAACACGAACTGTTCTTCGAGTACCGGCTCGCTATAGAGAAAGTCCGCCTCGCGCTCGTCCTTATGCATCCACACCGCGCTGGCGTCGAACTTGCCTGCCGCGGCGGCGGCATAGGCGCGTGGCCAGGGCAGAAAGCTGAAGCGCGCCTGGTAACCCTCATCGGCCAGGATATCGCCGATCAGATGGGCGACTACACCGTTGTGCTCGAGCTCGGCGGACAGGTAAGGCGGCCAGTCGCCGACGCTGATATTCAGCACGGGAGGGTCGTTGGCATGCGCGCCCAGGCTGAACATCAGGCACAGGCTGGCGAGCAGTTGTCTTGGACTCATCCTTTTCCCTCGGTAGCTGGCGTTCTTGCCCAGGTCGGGTGCCTCAAGCGGACTTTCAGATCAGTCGTTGCGCCATCGGAAAAGGGCTCCTGCGTAATCCAGTGTAGGCCACTGGTGTTTCTGCCTCGGCCGATATGCGCACTTTGCCCTGCGGGGCGTCTTGGCTCAGGTTTGGCTCAGGCGTGCGGCTTGAGGTTGCCGATATAACCAATCCCCAGCAGCTTGAGCAGCAGGTTGCGAAACGCCTTGCCCAGCGGGTAGAACACCCGCGCGCCGAGGCGGGTGCCGAACAGCCGGTAGTTGAGCCGGTTGAACAGGCCGGACGGGGTGCCGAGCAGGCTCAGCAGCTGGCCCAGGACTGGCCGCTGACCCGTTTCATTCCGGCCAATGTGCATGTGTGGGACAAGTTCATCCGCCCCGTGGAACTGCGCAGCCGCATGCAGCAGCAAGGGTTGCAGGGCTGCGACTTCACCGGGCTGTCGCCGCGCGGCAATCCGTTCAGCCTGGCCATCGCCCTGCTGCGGACCAAGCTGGGACGGCTGTCGTTCGCCGAGCTGGGCAAGCGCCTGGTGCTCAGGGAAAGCCGCGACCTGTCGGTGTCCTATATGGGCTTTGCGGTGCGCAGCCTGGGGTAGCCCGGATCGGCGCAGGTGGTTTTTCTACGGCCTGCTAGTGGCCCCAGCGCTGCTGCGCCCAGGCGGCCCGCTGAGCCGGGTCGAAAAAGGTCCAGGCGACGAAGCGACTCTGTTTCTGTCCCTGGGCCATGTCGACCGTGCGCACCGACTGTGCACCGGCCTTCTGCAGCGCGGCATGCACGCCGGGCAAATTGGCGGCCTTGGAAATCAGGGTGCTGAACCAGAGCACCTGCTCCGGCACCCGGGCGCTGTCCTCGATCAGCTGACGGACGAAGGCCGCTTCGCCACCCTCGCACCAGAGTTCGGCGGCCTGGCCGCCGAAATTCAGTACCGGCAGCTTGCGGCCCGGGTCCTGCTTGCCCAGGTTGCGCCATTTGCGCGAGCTGCCGCGGGTGGCTTCGGCCAGCGAGGCGTGGAAGGGCGGGTTGCACAGGCTCAGGTCGAAACGCTCGTCCGCCGTCAGCAGGCCCTGGAAGATCTGCCGGCGATAGGGCTGCAGCCGCAACTGGATGGCGTCGCGCAGCCCCCGGTTGGACTGGATGATGGTCTTGGCCGCGGCCAGGGCCGTGGCGTCGATATCGGAACCGAGGAACTGCCAGCCGTAATCGCTGTGACCGATCAGCGGGTAGATGGCGTTGGCGCCGACACCGATATCCAGGGCGCGCACCGTCGCGCCGCGGGGGATCTGGCCGTCGTTACTCTCGGCCAGCAGGTCGGCCAGGTGGTGCAGGTAGTCGGCGCGGCCGGGAATGGGCGGGCACAGGTAACCCGGTGGAATGTCCCAGTGGGCGATGCCGTAGAACTGCTTGAGCAGGGCGCGGTTGAACACCCGGACCGCCGCCGGGTTGGCAAAGTCGATACTTTGCTTGCCATAGGGGTTGAGGATGACGAAGTCCGCCAGGTCGGGACTGCCCTTGATCAGGGCCTTGAAGTCATAGCGACCCTGGTGGCGGTTGCGCGGGTGCAGCAGGGGCTTGTCGGCCTTCTCTGCCGGATCGGCTTTCTCGACCTTGACGGCGGGCGGGGGCGTAACCGGGCGAGGGGCGGCGTGTTTACGGCTGGGACGTTTCGGTGGCAGGGACATGGCGGGCGGATCTAAGGCTCGGGGCGCGGGATTTTCCCACAGCTGGCGCGGCGCTGCTGGAAAACTATGGCGCTCGGAGCCTGCGCATTTGCTCGAATAACGAATGACCGCGAATTCGGTAGGAGCGGGCCATGCCCGCGAAGCCTGTGCAAGACCAAATTCGCGGCCATGGACCGCTCCTACAGGTCCTGCGTGTGTGTGCTGGCTCCTACAGGTGCGGTGTGGTCAGACCAGGGTGATATAGGTCATGGCGCCGGCCAGGTAGCCGAGCAGGGCCAGCAGGCTGATCTTCTTCAGGTACCAGATGAAGTTGATCTTCTCCATGCCCATTGCCGCCACGCCGGCCGCCGAGCCGATGATCAGGCAGCTACCGCCAGTGCCGGCGCAATAGGCCAACAGCTCCCAGAAAGTGCCATCGACCACGAAGTTACCCAGCCAGCCATTGCCGCCGGCCGCCGCAAGGGCCTCGGGGCTGATCAGCGGGTACATCTTCATGGCGCCGGCTACCAGCGGTACGTT
>DATDTH010000544.1:0-4382 GCA_035290985.1 Pseudomonas sp.
CCCATGGCGCAGATCGGCCTGCTCGGCGCCAGCCGGTTCGAGCTACCACGCTTTCTCGCCGCCCTGCACCAGACCCAGCCCCACAGCCTGATCCTGTTGCCGCAACTGCTGCTGGCCCTGGTGACCGCCGCCGAGCGCGGCCTGCCCCTGCCAGCCTCGTTGCGCTTCATCGCGGTCGGCGGCGGGCGGGTAGCGCCGCAATTGCTGACCCGCGCCGACGCCCTGGGGTTGCCGGTCTTCGAGGGCTACGGCTTGTCCGAGTGTGCCTCGGTGGTCTGCCTGAACAGCCCGGAAAATCGCCGAATCGGTACGGTCGGCACCCCGCTCGGCCACACCCAGGTGCGCCTGGGCGAGGATCAGGAAGTGCTGGTCAAGGGCCCACGGATGCTCGGTTACCTGGGCGAGCCGGCTCCCGATGGCGAGTGGCTGGGTACCGGCGACCTCGGCCATTTCGAGGGCGCGTTCCTGGTCCTGCATGGGCGCAAGAAACACCAGTTCGTCACCGCCTTCGGCCGCAACGTCAACCCGGAATGGGTGGAGGCCGAACTGGTCCAGCAACTGCCGATCGCCCAGGCCTGGCTGCATGGCGAGGCGCTGCCGGCGAACCTGGCCGTGCTGGTTCCGCGCTTCCCGAGCACCAGCGACACGGAACTGGCCGCGGCCGTCGCCCAGGTCAACCGGCAACTGCCGGACTATGCCCAGGTGCATCACTGGCTGCGCGCCGAGCAGCCGTTCGACGGCGCCAACGGCTTCGCCACCGCCAACGGCCGCCTGCGCCGGGCGGCCCTGTTTCAGCATTACCAACCGGCCATCGCCCAAGCGCTGGCCCTCGAATTCAGTGACGGAGATGCCCGATGAGTTTCTATGAATCCCTGCTCGAACAGACCAGCGCCGAACGCCAGTACCTGCTCGGCGCCCCGATCATCCAGCAGGCCATGAGCGGCACGGTCAGCCTGGACAGCTACATCGCCTTCCTCACCCAGGCCTACCACCACGTCAAGCACACGGTGCCGCTGCTGATGGCCTGCGGCGCCCGCCTGCCGGAGCGCCTGGAGTGGCTGCGCGAGGCCATAGCCGAATACATCGAAGAGGAATACGGCCATCAGGAATGGATACTCAACGATATCCGCGCCAGCGGCGGCGACGCCGATGGGGTGCGGGCCGGCATGCCCCACCTGTCCACCGAGCTGATGGTCAGCTATGTCTACGACCGCATCGCCCGGCACAACCCGGTGAGTCTCTTCGGTATGGTCGCGGTGCTGGAAGGCACCAGCATCGCCCTGGCCACCCAGGCCGCCAGCGTGATCCAGGACAAGCTGCAGTTGCCGATCCAGGCCTTCAGCTACCTGAGTTCCCACGGCAGCCTGGACCTGGAGCATATCGAGCTGCTCAAGGGCCTGATGAACCGCCTGAAGAACAGCGATGACCAGGCCGCCGTGATGCATACCGCCAAGGTGGTGTACCGCCTGTACGGCGACATCTTCCGCAGCCTGCCGCTGTCGGCGTGAGGGACGCTGGTATGAAATTATCGGATTGCCGCGCCCTGCTCACCGGCGCCAGCGGCGGCATCGGCCAGGCCCTGGTCGAACGCCTGGTGGCCGAGGGCGCACGCGTGCTGCTGGTCGGTCGCCAGCTCGAACCCCTGCAAGCCCTGGTCCTGCGCTTTCCCGGCCAGGTCGAGGTGCTCCAGGCCGACCTCGGCGAACGCGCTGGGCGCGCGGCGGTCGTGGCCGCCGCCCAGCGTTTCGGCGGCCTCAACACCCTGATCAATGCCGCTGGCATCAACCACTTCGGCCTGCTCGAACAACAGGACGAGGAGCAGATCGCCGCCCTGATCGGCCTCAACGTCACCGCCACCCTGCAACTGACCCAGCGCCTGATTCCCCTGCTGCGCCAGCAGGGCCGGGCCCTGGTGGTCAACCTGGGCTCGACCTTCGGCTCCATCGGCTACCCCGGCTTCAGCACTTATTGCGCGAGCAAGTTCGCCCTGCGTGGCTTTTCCGAAGCCCTGCGCCGCGAGCTGGCCGACACCCAGGTGAAGGTCCTGTATTTCGCCCCCCGGGCCACCCGCACTGCGATGAACGCGGCCAGGGTGGTGGCGATGAACGATGAGCTGAAGGTGGCCATGGACGACCCCCAGAGCGTCGCCGCGCAGCTGGTCGAGGCCATCCGCCATGAGCGGGAAGAGTCGTACCTGGGCTGGCCGGAGAAACTCTTCGTCCGCCTCAACGCCCTGCTACCCCGGCTGGTCGACCAGGCCTTGCGCAAGCAGCTGCCGGTGATCCAGCGCTTCGCCCGCGGCAAACCCTGAACCCTGCACCCCTCGAAGGAGAACGAACATGAAGCTTGTCCGTCACGCACTCTGCGCCCTGCTCTGCCTGGGCAGCCTGCCTGCCTTCGCCCTGAGCGACCTGGGCCAGCAACAGCTGCAGCAACTGCAAGATCGCTGGGCCGAGATCAAGTATCGGTTGCCGGAGAAGCAGCAGGAAGCCGCCTTCGCCGCCCTGAGCACCCAGGCCGAGCAGGCGGTCGCGGCCGAACCCAAGACCGCCGAACTGTTGATCTGGCGCGGCATCATCCTCAGCACCCATGCCGGCGCCAAGGGTGGCCTGGGCGCACTGGGGCTGGTCAAGCAGGCCAAGGCCAGCCTGGAGCAGGCTCTGACCCTGGAACCCAGCGCCCTGGCCGGTTCGGCCTATACCAGCCTGGGCACCCTGTACTATCAGGTCCCCGGTTGGCCGGTCGGCTTTGGCGATGACGAGCAGGCACAGCGGCTGCTCGAGCAGGCCCTGGTCCTCAACCCCGACGGCATCGACCCGAACTATTTCTATGGCGATTTCCTGTTCGGCGAAAAACGCTATGCCGAAGCCAAGGCCGTGCTGGATAAGGCCCTGCAAGCCCCCGAGCGCCCCGGCCGCACCCTGGCCGACCAGGGTCGCCGGGAGGAAATTCGTACGCTACTGGTCAAGGTCCAGGCCGAGCTGGACTAACAGGCGGTCGCCAGGCTTGAATAGGCCACCCCAAGGAGTAGCCCCATGCGCATTCTGCTGGTCGAAGACGACAAGGCCCTCGGCGAAGGTATCCGCACCGCCCTCAAACCCGAGGGCTACACGGTCGACTGGGTCCAGGACGGCAGCAGCGCCCTGCATGCCCTGACCCAGGAGAGCTTCGACCTCGCGGTACTCGACCTCGGCCTGCCGCGCCTGGATGGCCTGCAGGTGCTCAAGCGCCTGCGCGCGGCGGCCAACCCGGTGCCGGTGCTGGTGCTCACCGCCCGCGACTCGACCGCCGATCGCATCGCCGGCCTGGATGCCGGCGCCGACGATTACCTGGTCAAGCCCTTCGATGTCGCCGAACTCAAGGCCCGCCTGCGCGCGCTGCTGCGCCGCAGCTTCAACCGCCCGCAACCGGCCCTCGAATACCGCGGCATCAGCCTCGACCCGAGCAGCCAGGCCGTGACCTTCCAGGGCCAGGCCGTCAACCTGCCACGCAAGGAGTTTCTCCTGTTGCACGAACTGATCGCCCAACCGGGCCGGGTCCTGACCCGGGACAAGCTGCAGCAGGCGCTCTACGGCTGGGATGAAGAAGTCGAAAGCAACGCCCTGGAGGTGCATATCCATCACCTGCGCAAGAAGTTCTTTGCGGAACTGATCCGCACCGTACGCGGGGTGGGTTACCTGGTGGACAAGCTTTGATGCGCTCGATTCGCGCACGCACCCTGGTGCTGGTGCTGGGCCTGCTCAGCCTGTCGATGAGCCTGATTGCCTACCGAAGCTACCGCGACGCCCAGCACGAAATCGAGGAACTCTTCGATGCCCAGCTGGCACAGACCTCCCGCCTGCTGGAAGGCATGGTCGGCCGCGACATGCCCCCGCCCGCCCGCCAGGCGCTGCAGGATGCACTCGACCAGGCCTTGCAGGTCCGTCGGGAAGCGGGCGCCCCGTCCAACGGCCATCCCTACGAAGGCAAGCTGGCCTTCCAGGTGCTCGATGAGCAGGGCCAGGTCCTGTTGCAATCGGCCAGTGCCCCCACAGGTGCACTGGCGCAACTGATCAGCGACCTGCAGTCGAGCGACAGCGCGCGCCACGCCGTGCCCCTGTCGAGCATCGCCATCCCGTTGGCCGGTTACCACACAGTGGCGCTGGATCGGCACCACTGGCGCCTGTTCATGCGCCACGACCGCCAGGACAATCATTGGGTGCTGGTGGCCGAACGGGAAGATGTGCGCGGCGAGCTGGTCGGCAAGATCGCCTTGCGCAGCCTGCTGCCGGACCTGCTGGGCCTGCCGCTGCTCGCCTTGCTGGTCTGGCTGGCCGTGGGTTGGGGTTTGCGGCCCTTGCAGCGCATGGCGGAGCTGATCAAGTCGCGGGCCCCGGACAACC
>DATDTH010000545.1:0-2434 GCA_035290985.1 Pseudomonas sp.
AGCAGCATGTCCAAAGAAACTGAAGCACGCCTGACCGCTACTGAAGACGCTTCCGCTCGTGCACAAGCTCGTGCCGACGAAGCTTATCGCAAAGCTGACGAAGCTCTGGCTGCTGCCCAGAAAGCTCAGCAGACTGCCGACGAAGCCAACGAGCGCGCTCTGCGCATGCTCGAAAAGGCTAGCCGCAAGTAATAGCCCACAAGGCTATGAGAAGCCGATCCAGGTTCTGGATCGGCTTTTTTATTGCCGCTTTTTCGCCACTCGCCAATCAAACTCCATAAAAAAACCCGCCTGGCGTTCACGCGCAGCGGGCTTATCGGTACAGCTGCTCAGATTTCGTTGGGCTGACTGCTGGCCAATGCCGAGTCCGGCTCCGCGATCTCGATCGGCAGGCCATCCTCGGCCGCCACTACCTCGCGCACCACTTCCCAGTCCAGACGCAGGTTATTGACCAGGTCTTCGCGCTTGAGCAGGGCATTGATCACGGCCGCGTGCTTGTCCACCACCGAGGGCACCCCGTTGTCGTCCAGCGGCGCATGGGCCTCCAGATAGACTTTGCCGCCAGCGACACCGAACTTGTAGGGCTCGTTGAGGATGCGCACCGCCGTCCCCACCGGCACCATGGAAGCCAGTTTCAGCACATTGGGATTGAGCATGCGGAAACAGCCATGGCTGACGCGCATGCCGATGCCGAATTTCTTGTTCGAGCCGTGGATCAGGTAACCCGGGACGCCCAGGGTGAACTTGAACGGCCCCAGGGGGTTGTTCGGCCCCGCTGGCACCACGGTCGGCAAGGGATCGCCATCGGCCGCATGCTCTTCGCGAATCGACTGGGGCGGATACCAGGCCGGGTTCGGCGTCTTGGCCGTGATGCTGGTCAGGGCGACTGGCGAGCCCCAGCCCTCGCGACCGATGCCCAAGGGAAATGTGTGAACCACATTCTGTCCCTTGGGGTAGTAATACAGACGGTATTCGGCCAGATTGATGACGATGCCTTGCCGCGGGCCTGGTGGCAGGATGAAACGGGTCGGCAAGAGGATATCCACCCCCGCGCCCGGCAACCAGGGATCGACCCCCGGGTTGGCGGCGACCATTTCCAGGTAGCCCAGGTCATTGGCCATGCCGATATCGGCAAAGGTGTCTTCGTAGCGGGCCTTGATCACCTGGACCTGCCCGACGATATCCTCGCCCGGTGGTGGCAGCGGCAACTCCAGCGCGGCGACGGGACCCGCCGCACAGAGCAGGGCGAGAGACAGGGAACGGGCGACGGCGGGAGCACGCGGCAACATCCGGAAATCCTTGGCATATAAACAGAGGGAAAGACTCGGGATTGTACACCGCAGGCGACCCTCGTTCACAGTAGCGTGCGGCCAGCATGAGACCCGGCTCAGGCGCTCGGCCAACCCGGGCGATCGCCACGCCGCTGGGCCTGCAAGTTCGCATGGCAAGCTGGACACAGACGACGGTCCTTCAACCGGGCTTTGTCCACACCCTGCCAGCGCGGTTGCGCGGGCAGCAAGCCGCCGCAGAGCGTGCGATCGGCACAACCACCCAGCTCGTATTGGCGCGCCACCAGGTGCAGGCGCACCTCGCGACAGGCGAACAGGTCGAGCTGTTCGTCGGGCTCGATCAACTGATAGGCGTGCAAGGACCAGGCGGGACGGGGCATCGAGGGCTCCTGAGCGGGGGCGCCACCTTAGCCGAAAGGCTGGTCGTGGAAAAGCCTCGGCGGCCTCGGAAGTCGCTTCTCGGCGATCTTTCGCCCATGCATGCGCATCACTCGAGCTCCACCAGCAGGGGTTGCAGCGCCGGCCAGACATTTTCCAGCAACCGGGGCTGCGCCGCCACGGCCGGGTGGATGCCATCGGGCTGCATCATGCCCGGCACACCGCCCACCCCCTCGAGAAAGAAGGGCACCAAGGACGTCTTATAGTCGTTGGCCACACGGGGAAAGACGGCGGCGAAGGCGCTGGTGTAGCGCTGGCCGTAGTTAGGCGGCAGTTTCATCCCCAAAATCAGCACCTTGGCCCCCACTGCCTGAGACCGTTCGACCATGGCCGCAAGATTCTGTTGCAATTGCGCCGGCGACTGGCCACGCAACCCGTCATTGCCCCCCAGCTCGACTATCACCAGGCTCGGTCTATGGGCTGCAAGCAGCGCCGGCAGGCGCGCCAAGCCACCTGAACTGGTGTCGCCACTGATGGACGCATTGATCACTTTATGGGCGAAACCACCCGTTTCCAGGCGCTGCTGCAGCAGGCTGACCCAGCCCTGCCTGGTTTCCAGGCCCAAAGCCGCGCTGATACTATCGCCCACGACCAGCACGGTACCCGCCGCCGCGCCCTGAACCCAGAGCCACAGCATCAGGGCCCACCACCACCTTCTACACATTGGATTCTCCATGAGCATGCTTACTGCGCGGCACCTTAGCAAA
>DATDTH010000546.1:0-6093 GCA_035290985.1 Pseudomonas sp.
GGATTCGACCAAGAGTCACCTTTGCTGGGTTCATCGTTCGGCCCCCCGGTCTGATAGAACCCAAGCGGCGGCAGCGGGAAAGAAGCCTTCATCCGCTTGCGCAATGCCTCTTCCGACCGATCATCAAGCAAAGGCCGTTCAGCGTCCGCAAACAGGCCTGGCTGCGGGTCGGAAATTTTGGGTTCCAGTTCCCTATCAAGCAATTCCCCCCCTGCATCACGATCATGGTCGTGATACAGCAGGTCGATACATACATTGATTATCGATTCGGCGCATCGGTAATGCTCACGCAGCAACAACCCGTCCCGCAGGCGGCCGTCAGGCTTCGCCTCGGCAAAAGAAGCCCCGGTGGCTGCCAACTTCATGATTGAACCGCCTGCTGCGTCTGCACCACGCCTTCGCAGATCATCCAGGCAAGCCTGATCAGGCCAGCGATCCAGCACCTGTCGCGCATCCACCTCCGGCGTGACCGAGGACACTGGCGAAAGCTGTTTCATATCGCCGACCACCACCGCCGTTCTGGCCAGGCTTAACACCGGCACACCCAGCTCCGGCGCGGCCTGCCCGGCTTCGTCGATGATCAGCAGATCAAGAAAGGCAAAAAGCGGCTGCTGCGCCTCGGTCAGCAAGCGTGGCGCACTGTGCAGGGTCGCGACGATACAGGGGAAGAGCATCGCTGCACGCCTTAGCGCAGCCATTCGGCTGCGCGGCTCGGGTTCTGCAATGACACTGGCCAGCCAGCGCGTTTCCCAATAGCGTGCGGCCAACTGGAAAATAATCGGCCGCCAGACCACGTCCAATAACTTCTGCTGTTGCGCCTGACGATGTTCGTGGTCGGACGCGGCTCGCAACTCCGCCAGGATTTTCTCGACCCAATGGGAGGACCAGGCTTCGCTTGGGAAATGGGCTGTAAGTTCATTCGGATCGGTCAAAAACTCGATATCGACCTGGCGCTCAATCGCACAACACAAGCCGCTGTGCAACACGTCGGTCAGCGCCCCCAAGTGCTTGCATAAGGCTTCCCGGAGTTGCGACGGTTCTGCCGAGGCCTTCTTCTGTGCAAGACGGATATGCCGCGTGGCGTCACTGACCCGGTGCTTTTGCTCAACCGTGAACAGCGAACCGAACAATGCCTGGAGTTCACTAAAGGCATCCTCGAAATGCCTCGCCAGAGCAAGTGCCGCCGCCGCGCAGTCCTCATGCGCCAGCTTCAGACTGGAAGAGCCGCGGCCCAGGGTCCGTAACTGCTTGTGCTTGATTTCCAGCGTGGTGAATTTCTTCCGATGCGATTTGCTCTTGGCCTTCGAAGGCGCACTTGCCGTGAAACCAAGAAGCGGCTTGCCCGTGGGATCCAACCAACGTCGCGCCAAGGGGTGCTTTCTACCTACAGCTCCGTTAAAGGTGCCCATGACGTTCTCGACGCTCTGGTTGGTAGCCCCGCAGACAAAGGTCACCGGACAATGCTCGTTATTCTCGTAAGCAGCCAGCACCCACTGGTTGGCAATCATCGCTCGTAACATCGCCGTCTTCCCGGTCCCCGGCGGCCCGCTTACGGCAACTACTCCAGCCTCCTTTCCGAGTCGCCCAAGGGTCTGCAGCGCACGGCGTTGCGAATCGTTCAAGGGATCGGCGCAACGCTTGGTGTCCGGCGCGTCGAGACTGGCCGCCTTGTCGACCATCGCCATGTGCCGGTAAACCTCCGCCTCCGGGCACGAGACATTCACCTGAACGGCTGAGCGGTAGCACCCGGCGCTGATCAACTGCCCAAGGGCTCCAATTGAATGCGCCCTGGGAATCGCCTTGTACACATTGGACAAGGCCCAAGTCGCATAAGCCGGCTGCCGTGGCACCGCGATCCATTGCCCGGCGATCGTCGTCAGGCCAGTCTCAGCTCCGTCGGCCTGAATGCGTTTGAACAGGGCTAAACAGGCGTCGACGTAGGTACTCAAAGTCGGACTTCGATGCAGGGTCGCGATAAAGGAATTCAACTCATCCCGGTAGCAATCGAAGTGACCGATTGCAGGTGGCAAGTCCTTGAAGGCGATCAGGGGCTGAGGCTCAAGCCATTGCCTGACCACCCGCGGCCGGCAGTCGTTAAGATCACGGGGAAGGCGTATCTCGTTCTTGTCATTCAGTTCGAAGGGGAACCAGAATGCGATGTTCAATCTGGCGGGTTTAAGACGCGGCTTTTTTTCTCCCTGCGCGGGCTTCCGATCCGGATCAGGCCAGGTGACCCGGACCCCATCAGTTGACGTTGTGTGATGGAACACCAGCGCCATGGGAATCCGCGGCTCTTCGCTCCGCTCGCCTAACTCACTTGCGCCCTTGGGATACTGCTCGAGCTCCTCGAGCTCCTCGAGCGCCTGCTCCACGCGCTTGCGCTCAGCCTCGGCGGCCCGCTCGGTGATGACCGCCAACGCCAGTGCTGGCCGCGTCCCGAAACCAAGATTGAAAGCCGGCCACGCCAGAAGGGAGGCGCTTTTCAGAGGGATGCGCACATCGGCTGACTGCAAGCCGAGCAGATCGCCCTCGATCAGCGCCTTATGCCAGTAACCGAGCACATTGGCCGGTAACTGCGCGACGGCCTCCCGGCGCTGTTCACTGTCACTCGAGTCTTGAGTTTCATCCTTGAAAGCAGGTGCAGTAGCGAAATCAAACCGCAACCGCTTCCTCAATTCCATGAGTCGCCTGAACATGCCTTGATCCCTGAGCAATCCGGTCTACCGACGAACAGCAGACCACCGAAGACGGAAATGATGGCGCATTGCCTTGCCTGGCACAATTTGAAGAGTGGCCACCCGAACGCCGGGTTAATACGCTCGGCGGAGCCAGTGAGACAAGGGGACGAATAATCTCACAAAGAGAAGTGCCAATGCCTGCCAATCCGTATCAGAAAGCAGCACCCCCTAAAGGGGTCCTGCCAGGAATGCCGAAAATTAGACAGAGAATGGACTTGGCCTCACTGGAGACTGCTGGAACGCAGTGGATATCCGTGAAATACCGTAAAAACGAAAAAAGGACCCTAAGGTCCTTTCTTCTGGCTCAATGGCATTCAGTCGAATTCCATTGAGCCTATTTGGAGCGGGAAACGAGACTCGAACTCGCGACCCCGACCTTGGCAAGGTCGTGCTCTACCAACTGAGCTATTCCCGCATTTACAACTTTAAAATGGCGTCCCCTAGGGGACTCGAACCCCTGTTACCGCCGTGAAAGGGCGGTGTCCTAGGCCACTAGACGAAGGGGACAAACAACGCTTTGCGCGCTTACCGCGCTGCCCGGCAGAGCCTGGCAAAATTTGGAGCGGGAAACGAGACTCGAACTCGCGACCCCGACCTTGGCAAGGTCGTGCTCTACCAACTGAGCTATTCCCGCATCTACAGCTTGAAAATGGCGTCCCCTAGGGGACTCGAACCCCTGTTACCGCCGTGAAAGGGCGGTGTCCTAGGCCACTAGACGAAGGGGACACACACCGGAACCCGCCACGAGCCTTCACGCTCGCTTCCGGCTTTGCAGGCTAGACCCAGTGGCTTAGCGCTGCAAAGTGGCGCGAATTCTAGGGAGCCTTTCAAAGCCCGTCAAGCCTTGAGTGAAAATTATTTTAAATCAATGACTTCTGACCATAATTTGATCTCCAGCTACCCGCTTTGACGCCAAGACTCTACACTCGAACGAAAAACCAGCGTCCGATAGAGGTTGTCACGGTGTCCCCACTCGTCATCACCCTGCTGATAGTTACCGGTATTGGCATCCTGATCGCCATTGGCTTCATCAACCATACGGTCGAAAACAACAAATTGGAGAAGGCCCGCCTCAAGGCCGACCTCAACGATCGCCTGCGCCGTTGCAACGACGTGTCCGAGGCCCTTCCCGGCCAATTGATGAGCCCGCCCCTGAAACTGTTGCTCAGCCGCCTGCTGCTGCAGTTCAGCGAGCGTATGCTGCCGCTGGACAAGGGCAACAGCCAACTGAAAGCCCGCATCGAAGAACTGCGCGCCCTGGTCGCCCTGGGCGAGTCGATTCCGGTGCGCAATGCGCCGCAACCCATCCAGAACGAGGCCAAGGCCAAGGAAACCCGCTTCCTTCTGGAAAACCTGCTCGGCGTCATCAACCGCGCCGCGCAGGACGGCCTGCTGCCGGTCGATGAAGCCAAACACTGGGGGCAGGAAATCCGCCATATGCTGGTGCTGCTGCATATCGAGTTCTTCAGCAACCTTGGCCAGCAGGCCTTGCAGCAGAATCAGCCGGGCCAGGCGCGCCTGGCTTTCGAGCGCGGCGCGCAATACCTGCACAAGCAGAAGGACCCGACCCGCTACCAGGCCCAGCTCAAGCAATTCGAGCGGCAACTGGCCCAGGCCAATGACCAGGTGCTGGAAGTCAGCAAACCGAGCAGCGAACCGAGCGAGTTGACCGATGGCCTGAATTCCCTGGATACCGACGAAGACTGGAAGAAGAAGAATATCTACGACTAGGCAGGCCTGCGCTCAACCCCTGTAGTGGCGCCTACGGGACTGGATACCCGCCTTCGCGGGTATGACGAATAAATAATGCCCCAATTCATGGATAGCCAGAACCCGCGGAATCAGCCCTACGCCTCGAGCAAACGCAGCCCCACCCAGTAGCGGGCGAACTGGTGGGCGCAGCGGCCATTGCGATTGCCGCGGCCCAGGGCCCAGCGAATCGCCGCCTTCTCCAGGGCCTCATCCCAACACCAGTCCAGGCCGGCCTGCTCCCCCAGGACCGTCAACCAGTGACGCACCACCGCCAGGAAATGCTCCTGGGTGAAGGGGTAGAAGGACAGCCACAGACCGAAACGATCGGACAGGGCGATCTTGTCTTCCACCGCCTCGTTCGGGTGCAACTCGCCATCGACCCGCTGCCAATGCTCGTTGTCGCTCTCGCGTTCCGGCACCAGGTGCCGACGGTTCGAGGTGGCATACAGCAACACGTTATCCGGCGCCTGTTCGAGGGAGCCGTCCAGCACGCTTTTCAATACTCGGTAGTCGCCCTCCCCGGCCTCGAAGGACAGGTCATCGCAGAACAGCACGAAGCGCTGCGCCAGCCCGCCCAACTGCTCCACCAGCCGCGGCAGGTCCGCCAGGTGATCGCGCTCGATCTCGATCAGGCGCAAGCCCTGATCGGCGTACTCGCTCAGCAAGGCCCGCACCAGCGAGGACTTGCCGGTGCCGCGGGCACCCCAGAGCAAGGCATGGTTGGCCGGCAAGCCGGCGATGAACTGGCGGGTATTGCCGGCCAGTTGCTCGCACTGGCGATCGACCCCGATCAGGTCGACCAGCCCCCGGTTCAGGCTCACCTCCAGCGGCGCCAGGTAGCCCCCGCGCCCCTCGCGCCGCCAGCGCGCGGCCAGGCAGCGCTGCCAGTCCAAAGTCGCCCGCGGCGCCGGCAGCAGAGGCTCGAGCCGGGCCAGTACCGACTCGGCGCGCTCGAGAAACAGATTCAGACGAGACTCCACGTTTCATTCCTTAATGAGCATTGACCGGCACTTGCCGCTGCCGACAAAGCAAGCAGATGGGCTATGCTTGGCGGGCGAACGGAGCCGAGGTCAACCGCGTTAGTTATGGATATATCGCTCACCCAACGCCTGTCGTTCAAGCAGGCGAGCCTGACAGTACTGGTGGCATTTATCCTGGGCACCTTGCTCAGTGTTTTTCAGGTGGGCATCGATTATGCCAGCGAAGACGCCTCCATCGACCGTGAGATTCACGCCCTGCTGGAGATCAGCCATAACCCCGCCGCGCGCATCGCCTACAACATTGACGCCGAACTGGCCCAGGAACTGGTGCTGGGCCTGCTGCGCTCGCCGGCGGTAACGCGCGCCGAGATCCTCGACAACAGCGGCATGATCCTGGCCAGTGTCGACCGACCGCGCACGGAGAGCCGTTACCGGGTGCTGAGCGATGCCCTGTTCGGCGCCAGCCGCAAGTTCGAAGACCCGCTGTTCGTCAGTCACGCCCCCGAGGAGGCCCTGGGTCTGCTGCGCCTGGAGGTGGACACCTACGCCTTCGGCAGCCCCTTCCTCAGCCGCGCCCTGCTCACCCTGCTCACCGGTTTCGCCCGCAGCCTGCTGCTGTCGCT
>DATDTH010000547.1:0-3728 GCA_035290985.1 Pseudomonas sp.
CAGGATGCTGAACACCACCAGCACGCCGCCCACGGCGCCGATCATCAGCGCCTGCAAGGCGCTGGGGGTGGCCGGCTCGGCGGTGATCGCCACCAGCCCGGCCAGGGCGCCGTTGAGGATCATGGTCAGGTCGGCCTTGCCGAACAGCAGGCGCGCCATCACCAGCGCCGCCAGCAGGCCACCGGCCGCCGACAGGTTGGTATTGACGAAGACCGTGGCCACCACGTTGGCATCGGCTATGGTGCTGATCCTCAACTGGGAGCCGCCATTGAAGCCGAACCAGCCGAACCAGAGAATCAGCCCGCCCAGGGTCGCCAGCGGCAGGTTGGCCCCGGGAAAGGCGCTGATCTGCCCGTTCGGCCCGTATTTGCCCTTGCGTGGCCCGAGCAGCATGACCCCGGCCAGGGCCGCCGTGGCGCCGGCCAGGTGCACAATGCCGGAGCCGGCGAAGTCCTTGAAGCCGGCCTGCTTGAGGAAACCGCCGCCCCAGGTCCAGTAGCCCTCCACCGGATAGATCAGCCCGCACATGACCACGGCGAAGGCCAGGAAGGCCCAGAGCCGCATGCGCTCGGCCACCGCGCCGGAGACGATCGACATGCAGGTGGCGGCGAACACCACCTGGAAGAAGAAATCCGCCCGTTTGGCATAAGCCGGTGCGCCCTCGCCACCGGCGGCCACCCGCTCGACGGCATGTTCGTCGCCGATCAGCAAACCGAAGTCAGGCAGCATGCCGCCGGCCTCGCCGCCGTACATCAGGTGATACCCCAGCAGCAGGTACATGACGCACGCCAGGGCGTAGAGCACGATGTTCTTGGTGAGGATTTCCGTGGTGTTCTTCGCCCGGACCAGGCCGGACTCGAGCATGGCGAAGCCCGCCGCCATCCACATCACCAAGGCGCCACAGACCAGCAGGTAAAAGGTATCGAGTGCGTACTGCAGGGGAATCAGTGCCGTGCTTTCCATGGATGCCTCTCCAACGCCGAACAAACGCCAGGCAAAAAAAAGCCCGGCGAACCGGGCGTTTTTTTCATTCGTTTACAGGTTGTAGCCACGCTCGTTGTGCTGCGCGAGGTCGAGACCGACAGTCTCCTCCTCGTCGCTCACCCGCAGGCCCATCACCAGATCGATCACCTTGAGGATCACATAGGTGACGATAGCGGTGTAGACCACGGTGAAGGCCACGCCCTTGAACTGGATGAACAGTTGCGCCGGGATGTCGGTCACGGTGCCGAAGCCGCCCAGGGCCGGAGCCGCGAAGGCACCGGTCAGCAGTGCGCCGACTATACCGCCGATGCCGTGCACGCCGAAGGCGTCCAGGGAGTCGTCGTAGCCCAACTTGCGCTTGAGGCTAGTGGCGCAGAAGAAGCAGATCACACCGGCGGCCAAGCCGATCACCAGAGCGCCCATGGGGCCCACGGTGCCCGCGGCCGGGGTCACGGCAACCAGGCCGGCAACCACGCCGGAGGCGATGCCCAGAGCGCTCGGCTTACCGTGGGTGATCCACTCGGCGAACATCCAGCCCAGTGCGGCGGCGGCAGTGGCGATCTGGGTGACCAGCATGGCCATGCCGGCGGTGCCGTTGGCCGCGATGGCGGAACCGGCGTTGAAGCCGAACCAGCCGACCCAGAGCATGGCGGCACCGACCAGGGTGTAACCCAGGTTGTGCGGGGCCATGGCGGTGGTCGGGAAGCCTTTACGCTTGCCCAGCACGATGCAGGCCACCAGACCGGCGATACCGGCGTTGATGTGCACCACGGTGCCGCCGGCGAAGTCCAGCACGCCCCAGTCCCACAGCAGGCCGCCGTTGCCGGCCCAGACCATGTGCGCGATGGGCGCATAGACCAGGGTGAACCAGACGCCCATGAAGATCAGCATCGCGGAGAACTTCATGCGTTCGGCGAAGGCACCAACTATCAGCGCCGGGGTGATGATGGCGAAGGTCATCTGGAAGGTGACGAACACGCTTTCGGGGAAGGCCGCGATCAGGCTGGCCGGGGTCAGGCCGTTGAGGAAGGCCTTGGACAGGCCGCCGACGAAGGAGTTGAGGTTAACCACCCCCTGTTCCATGCCGGTGGTGTCGAACGCGATGCTGTAGCCGTAGACGACCCACAGGATGCTGATCAGGCCGGTGATGGCGAAGCACTGCATCATCACCGAGAGGATGTTCTTGGAGCGCACCATGCCGCCGTAGAACAGCGCCAGGCCGGGAATGGTCATAAACAGCACGAGCACGGTGGCGGTCAACATCCACGCGGTGTCACCGCTGTTCAACACAACCTCGTCCGCCATGGCCAGGCCGGGGGTGACGAGGGACAACAGGGCGCCGAGCCCTGCGAACTGACGCAGAGTCATGGTGAATTCTCCTGGGGCTTTGGGGTTCGAAGGGCTGCTTAGATCGCGTCGGTATCGGTTTCGCCGGTACGGATGCGGATGGCTTGCTCGAGGTTGACCACGAAGATCTTGCCGTCACCGATCTTGCCGGTGTTGGCCGCCTTGGTGATGGCCTCGATCACGCGATCCAGTTGCTCGTCGGCAATGGCCACGTCGATCTTCACCTTGGGCAGAAAATCGACCACGTATTCGGCGCCACGGTACAGTTCGGTGTGGCCTTTCTGCCGGCCGAAGCCCTTGACCTCGGTGACGGTTATGCCCTGAACACCGATGTCCGACAATGATTCGCGTACGTCGTCCAGCTTGAACGGCTTGATAATGGCAGTGACTAGCTTCATGAAACTTCTCCCGTGTAGGTGGACTTGCCCCAGGAATACGAACCCGGCTCAAGTCTAAGCGCTGTGTCCGGCTTTTGTAATGCATCGAGCGTCTTCTCTCGATCGCCTCGACGTCAACCATCCGCTCCAGACGAAACCGCTGCGCATTTCGCCTGCCGCACCGTAACTGCATCGGTGCTGCGTCACAGTCCACTAAGCAGAAAGCTTGCCAGTTCAGGCAAACCGCCTTTTTTCAGGCAGTTAGCTGGCAAAAGGCTCGAAGGCCCGTGGTTTTAGCCTAGCTGAACGCACAGTATCGGTGCACAACAAGCGTGCAGCCTGCTCAAAATCGTGCACGACCGCGCCCCAGGATAGGCCGATAAACTGCGTGCTACACTGGCGACCGGTCATTCGCGGAACCCCACCATGCTGCCACCCAAAGCCCTGCTCGACGCCCTCAGCGGCCACGCTTCACGCCTGTTCAACGGCGATCATCCGCTGCCCCGCGGCGAATTCGAAACCCAGTTCAAGGCCCTGCTGCAAAGCGGTTTCAGCAAGCTGGACCTGGTCAGCCGCGAGGAATTCGACAGCCAGATGGCCGTTCTGGCCCGCACCCGCGCGCGCCTGGAAGCCCTGGAAGCCAAGGTCGCCGAGCTCGAAGCCCGCGCCGCCACCGAGCCCCCCACCGAGTAAGGCACTCGCCGTGGGCGGCATGCGATCAAGGAGTGATCCATGTCCCTGGCCCTAGTCCACAGCCGCGCCCAGGTCGGCGTCGAGGCCCCGGCCGTCACGGTCGAGGCGCACCTGGCCAACGGCCTGCCGAGCATGACCCTGGTCGGCCTGCCGGAGACCGCGGTCCGCGAGAGCAAGGACCGGGTGCGCAGCGCCATCCTCAATGCCGGCTTCGAGTTCCCCCGGCGGCGCATCACCCTCAACCTGGCCCCGGCCGATCTGCCCAAGGACGGCGGCCGTTTCGACCTGGCCATCGCCCTGGGCATACTCGCCGCCAGCGGCCAGTTG
>DATDTH010000548.1:0-4689 GCA_035290985.1 Pseudomonas sp.
GCCGAGGGTGTCGTTTGCGTGGCGAAAGTTGTCCAGGTCGAGGTGGCCGAGGGTCAGGCCCTCTCCCCCATCCTCGGCCAGGCGCGCCGCCAGCAGGGTATGGAAGCCCTGGCGGTTGGCGATACCGGTCAGCGGGTCCTGTTCGGCCAGGCGCACCAGGGTGCTCTTGAGTTGCTGCTGCTCGCGCACATGCCGCAGGCAACGGCGCAGCACGTCGACCGTCAGGCTCTCGCGCACCAGCCAGTCGCTGACACCCGCCAGCGGTTCGTCGGGCTCGGCCTCGAGCAGCAGCAGGATGGGCACCGTGCAGCAGCCTGGCGCCGGCAGGCAGCCGGGCGTGGCCAGCAGCAAGCCCTGGCCAGCCGCATCGAACAAATTGCTGGCGGCATCCCAGGACGGCGCGGTCATCAGGGTCGAGGGTTGCCCCAGGGCCCGCAGGCGCTCGGCCAGCAGCTCGGCCCATTCCGGCCCTTCGGCCAATACGACCAATCGCAAGGTTTCAACATGCGCGGACACGCGACCTCCCCAGGTCACAGAAAATCTGGCGGCAGTGCCGCCGACGTGCGCCGTGATCGGCGTCTATGTGTTCCAGCCGCTGCGGTCTTGCCCTCCCTCCGCACCCTGCCGGTCGCCCGGCAAGCGCCGGAACCGGCATAAGCCTACTCGCTTGTATCTGATATCCAAACACTGTCACCGGGCCATCACTGTCTGCGCTTATCGCGACGGGCAATGACGGCAGAAGCGGGCGAGCCTGCTAAAATGCGCGCCCACTCCCCGCGAAGCCTCCCCATGTCCCGACTCAACCCACGGCAGCAGGAAGCCGTGAACTACGTCGGCGGCCCTCTTTTGGTGCTCGCCGGTGCCGGTTCCGGCAAGACCAGCGTGATCACACGCAAGATCGCCCACCTGGTGCAGAAGTGCGGCATCCAGGCCCGTCATATAGTCGCCATGACCTTCACCAACAAGGCTGCGCGGGAGATGAAGGAGCGCGTCAGCAGCCTGTTGCACGGCAGCGAAGGCAAGGGCCTGACGGTTTCGACCTTTCACAACCTGGGCATGAACATCATCCGCAAGGAATACGCGGCGCTGGGCTACAAGCCGGGCTTCTCGATCTTCGACGACGGCGACACCAAGGCGCTGCTGACCGACATCATGCAGAAGGAGTACGCCGGCGATGACGGCGCCGACGAGATCAAGAACTACATCGACAGCTGGAAAAACGAGCTGGTGATGCCGGCCGAGGCCCTGGAGAACGCGCGCAACCCCAAGGAGCAGACCGCCGCCATCGTCTACCTGCACTACCAGCGCACGCTCAAGGCCTATAACGCGGTGGACTTCAACGACCTGATCCTGCTGCCGGTCAAGCTGTTCCAGGAGCAGAAGGACATCCTGGAGAAGTGGCAGAACCGCATCCGCTACCTGCTGGTCGACGAATACCAGTACACCAACTCCAGCCAGTACTTGCTGGTCAAACTCCTGGTGGGCATGCGCAACCAGATCACCGTGGTCGGCGACGACGACCAGTCGATCTACGCCTGGCGCGGCGCGCGCCCGGAAAACCTGATGCTGCTCAAGGAGGACTACCCCTCGCTGAAGGTGGTTATGCTGGAGCAGAACTACCGCTCCACCAGCCGCATCCTGAAATGCGCCAACATCCTGATCGCCAACAACCCCCACGCCTTCGAGAAGCAGCTGTGGTCGGACATGGGCGAGGGCGACGAGATCCGTGTGATCCGCACCCGCAACGAGGACGCCGAGTGCGAGCGGGTGGCCCTGGAGATCCTCACCGAGCACCTGCGCACCCAGCGCCCGTACAGCGACTTCGCCATCCTCTACCGGGGCAACTACCAGGCCAAGCTGATGGAGCTGAAGCTGCAGCACCACCAGATTCCCTATCGCCTGTCCGGTGGCACCAGCTTCTTCGCCCGCCAGGAGGTGAAGGACCTGATGAGCTACTTCCGCCTGCTGGTCAACCCGGACGACGACAACGCCTTTCTGCGGGTGATCAACGTGCCGCGCCGCGAGATCGGCTCGACCACCCTGGAAAAACTCGGCAACTACGCCACCGAGCGCAAGATCAGCATGTACGCCGCCTGCGACGAAATCGGCCTGGGCGAACAGCTGGACAGCCGCTACACCGATCGCCTGTCACGCTTCAAACGCTACATGGACAAGGTGCGCCAGCAGTGCGCGCAGAACGACCCGATCGCCGCCATCCGCAGCATGGTGATGGACATCGACTACGAGAACTGGCTACGGCAGAACGCCTCCAGCGACAAAGTCGCCGAGGCGCGCATGGGCAACGTCTGGTTCCTGGTCGATGCGCTGAAGAACACTCTGGACAAGGACGAAGAAGGTGAGATGACCGTCGAGGATGCCATCGGCAAGCTGGTGTTGCGCGACATGCTCGAGCGCCAGCAGGAAGAGGAAGACGGCGCCGAAGGCGTGCAGATGATGACCATGCACGCCTCCAAGGGCCTGGAGTTCCCCTCGGTGTACATCATCGGCTTCGAGGAGGAGATCCTGCCGCACCGCTCCAGCATCGAGGCCGATACCATCGAGGAAGAACGGCGCCTGGCCTACGTCGGCATCACCCGGGCCAAGCGCAACCTGACCATGACCTTCGCCGCCAAGCGCAAGCAGTACGGCGAGATCATCGACTGCGCGCCCAGCCGCTTTCTCAACGAGTTGCCGCCCGAGGACCTGGTCTGGGAAGGCCAGGACGACGCACCGGTGGAGGTAAAGGCCGCACGCGGCAACGACGCCCTGGCCAATATGCGCGCGCTGCTGAAGCGCTGACCGTCACGAAAACCAGCAGTATCAGTAGAGGGGTAGCAGGCGTGGACGCATTGAAACGCAAGATTCGCGAAGAAGGCATCGTACTGTCCGATCAGGTGCTCAAGGTCGACGCCTTTCTCAACCACCAGATCGACCCGCTGTTAATGCAGCAGATCGGCGACGAGTTCGCCGCGCGCTTCGCCGCGGCCGGCATCAGCAAGATAGTCACCATCGAAGCCTCGGGCATAGCCCCAGCGGTGATGACTGGCCTGAAGCTCGGGGTGCCGGTGATTTTCGCCCGCAAACATCAGTCCCTGACCCTGACCGAACACCTGCTCAGCGCCTCGGTGTATTCCTTCACCAAGCAGGTGCAGAGCACCGTGGCCATCTCGCCACGCCACCTGAACAGCCAGGACCGGGTGCTGATCATCGACGACTTCCTGGCCAACGGTAAGGCGGCCCAGGCCTTGATCTCGATCATCCAGCAGGCCGGGGCCCAGGTGGCCGGCATCGGCATCGTCATAGAGAAGTCATTCCAGAGTGGCCGCCAGGAGCTGGACGCCCAGGGCTACCGGGTCGAATCCCTGGCTCGGGTGCAGTCCCTGGCCGACGGCCAGGTCAGTTTTCTCGACTGATGATCCGTCCTCCGGCCCGCGAGCGCCGGCATGGACGGGCTAAAACCTAAACACCGCGGGTCGCGGCCAGGCCCATCAACAGCAGTTTCTGGTAGAGCTGTTCGCGCACGCCATCCGGTTGCGCCAGGCCCATGCGCTCGAGGTGCTCGGGGTAGGCCTGCGGTTCGGGCAGGTGGAACAGCGCCGCCTTGCCCAGCTCGAGCAGCTCGCTGAACCTGAGTTTGCTCTTGAGCCAGCGCAGCGCCCGCAGCAGGTCCTGCTCCTGGGCGGTAAAATCGCAGCCCAACGGATACTCGGCCACCAATGCCGGGTGCGCGGCGCAGGCCTGCAGCAGCTGCTGCGGGGTATTCCGCTGCCAGGCCGGGTCAAGCACAAAGTCCGCCGGCAACTTGCCAGCCTGCTGCGCCTGTTCGATCAGCTGCGGCTGAAAACGCGAATCGGCGATCTTCAGCAAGGCCTCGATCACCGCCGCGTCGCTTTTGCCGCGCAGGTCGGCAATCCCGTACTCGGTGACCACGATGTCGCGCAGGTGCCGCGGGATGGTGCTGTGGCCGTACTGCCAGAGGATGTTGGAGCTGACTTCGCCCGCGTTTTCGCGCCAGCTGCGCAGCATCAGGATGGCCCGCGCGCCCTCCAACTCGTGGGCCTGGGCAAAGAAATCATATTGGCCGCCGACCCCGCTGATCACCCGACCGTCTTCCAGCTGATCGGCCACACCGCTACCCAGCAAGGTCACGCTGAAGGCGCTGTTGATAAAGCGCGCATCCCGTCGCTGCAGGCGCTTGAGTGCTTCCTGGCCGTGCAAGCGGTTGATAAAACCGATACCGGTCATGCCGATACGGGCCCGTTGCGGCGGGCTCAGCTGATTGAGCCGCTGATAAAAGGCCAGGGGACCGAGGAAAAACCCGCCGTGCACCACCACCGCTCCGCGGGCCTGCCCGAGATAGGGCAGCAACGCCGCGATGCTGCGTGGGTCGTCCAGGTCGGCGGCGATCAGTCGGCCATCCGGCAGGCGCACTGAGGGTCCTTGCATGCGCAATTCGGCCGCCAACAGCCCCTGGGCCTGCAGCCAGTCCAGGGTCTCATCATCCAGTCGCGCCGGCAGGACGTCCCGAGACCCCGCGCCGAGATCGTGCAAGCGGCCCTGCTCGTCGAGGGCCTGGGCATTGGCCAGTCGCTGCAGGCGCTCGTCGGCATACACCGGACGGCGCAGCACACCGGCATCGAGCAGCGTCAGCAGGCCCGGCACCAGCATTTCACTGCAGCCATACAGCCC
>DATDTH010000549.1:0-26463 GCA_035290985.1 Pseudomonas sp.
CGCGGTTTCAGGCTGACGGGGCTGGTCTATGGCCTGATTCTGCTGCACTGCGTGGTGCTGCTGGTGGGCGCCCACTACACCTATGCCGAGGTGCCGCTGTTCGATTATTTACGCGAGGTCATGGGCTCCTCGCGCAACAACTACGACAAGCTCGGGCATTTCGTGCAGGGCCTGGTGCCCGCGTTGATCGCTCGGGAGATACTGCTGCGCAAGCAGGTCATTGTCGGCAAGGCCTGGCAGGTGTTCTTTATCATCTGCTTCTGCCTGGCCTTCAGCGCTTTCTATGAGCTGATCGAGTGGTGGGTCGCCCTGGCCAGCGGCGAAGACGCCACGGCCTTTCTCGGCACCCAGGGCTATATCTGGGACACTCAGTCGGACATGGGCCTGGCCCTGCTCGGCGCCATTGTCGGACTGCTCAGCCTGAGCTGGCTGCACGACCGCCAACTGCGCTCGTTGCTGGCCGAACCCGCCCCTTGACAGGCCGGGGCTCAGGCTCGATGCCGTACCGGCTCCTGAGCCGGGTCACCAGGGCCTGGTTGCGCTCGAGAAAGGCGTCGAACTCGCGAATCACCTGGGGCTGATGCAGGCTGGACAAGAAGTAATCACCCTGCAGATGCGGCAGATTGGCGTCGAAGACCAGGGCCTCTTCGGCCAGGCCGGCGGCTTTCAAGGCGTGCCTGGCCACCAGGGGGTTGAGGTAGATCCCGTCGACCCGGCCGGAAAGCGCCATTTTCAACAGCGAGTCGATCTGGTTGGTCTGGGACAGGCGCATGCGACCCGCATCGATATCGGCCAGGTAGGCCAGGGGGGTGAAGCCGAGCTGGGTGCCCAGCACCTTGAGCCGATTCTTGTCTCGTCCGAGTCGGTCGGGTAACACCAGCACCCCGTCGGTGAACGGCGCCGTTGAGCTGCTGTAAAACACGCTGCTGCCCCGCTTCTGCTCGACGCTCCACTGCGGGTTGTCAGGGTATTTGAAGTCCAGCTTGCCGGCGAGAAAATCCCCCAGCAGCCGTTTGACCGGTACGGCGACGTAGGTGAACTGATGGCCCTGGGCGTCGGCGAAGGCATCCAGCAGGTCGCGGGCGTAACCGCGATACTCGCCGTTTTTCAGGCCGTAGTAGGGCGGGTAGGGCTGCAATTCGACCCCGACCCTGAAGGTTTGGGCCGTTGCCGGACCGGCGGACAGGCTGAGGCAGAGGATGACCGCTAGCAGGGCTTTCATCGGCAGGTACTCGCGAAACGAGGCAAGGCAGGGGCGTATCGTTCACGCCTAACCATAGCTCGGGTCGAGAACAAACCGGAAGCGTGGCCGCGTTCTGCTCGGGCTGTTTTCGTACCTTGTGCAGCGGTGCATTGAGCGGCCGATCGGGTTCTATGCCGGGTGTAAAGCGTGCAGGCTTCGCCGAAACCTGTAAGTCAGGGTGTAACGGGGCCCATGCCGGGCACACTGGGGTGCGCTCAGCGCACCCCAGCGCTTCGGCGAAACCCGCCACCCGATCGAAAAGCGCCGATGCCGATACCGAAACGGCGGACAAGGGTAAGGCGAAAAAATGCTCTAGTAGAGCTTCAGTGCCTGCCCCTCACGGTCGAAGGCCAGGAAATTGCCGATGCTGCCGGCTTCGATGGCACCGACCATCATCTTCAGCGGCTGCTCGGCCTCGTCGCTGTTCGGGGCCAGGCCGGCACGCCCGGCCAGGCCTGCGGCGAACACCAGGTCCCACTCGATGCCGGTGCGCCCGGACTCGGCCAGCAGGCTGGCAAAGTCCACCAGTTCATCCGGCAGCTTGTCGACGCAGAGCACCGGCTTGAGGGAGCCGCCCTGTTTCTCGGCGTGGCGCTGGCGTTCCTGCTCGGTGGCGTCCGCCGGCAATTCGGCGGCGACGAAAACGAACAGCAGGCGCTGGGGTTCCGACTGGGCCCGGGAGGCGGCCAGCAGGTCGGCGAATTCGGCAATATTCATGGTGGTCCATCCGGTCAGCAAAAATGTACGAGGCGGTGGCCAGGCTGCCATGACCAAGCGGCGTTTGAACATATCTCTTAAGGCGTAGAGGTCGGTCGTCAGGACTTGCGCAATGACTCCAGCTGCGCCAGCAACGCTTCGCTGCGGGCCTGCAGCTCACGATCATCCAGTGGCGGCGGTGCCTCCAGGGCCTGATCCAGGGTCTGGAGCACTTCGGCCTGGCGACGCACGCGCTCATCCAGCCGCTCGAGCTGGGCGTTGCTGCGCCAATTCCAGTACATCACCGCCAGCACCGTCAGCAGTAGGGTCGCTAACAGGATCCAGGTCAGGCTATTCATAGGCGCTCCTCGAGGCCGCACGGGCGCTCTGCAGTTCTTGGCTCATGGCGAAACGCTGCATGGCAACAGTGCCGCGAAGGACCTGCTGCCGCTATTGGACCCGAAAGCCCTGGCGCTCGAAAAAAGGTCGGGCCATCCGGCTGGCGATGCTGAACAGCCGCTGGACGCCCGCCTCTTCAAGTGAGGCCTGCGCCGTTGGATAAAGTGCCCTGGCCACGCCCTTCGCAAGGGCGACACGTCCCCTGGGACTGGCAAGGTACCCTATCGCGTCCGCTGGGGTTATCCAAGGACGATCGCCGTGGTGCGGGCAGGGCATAAGTGGTTATGCCGCGTTGTAGAAGTCGGACTTTAGGCTAGCGTCGATAATGCTTTAAGGTGGCATGCCTTAAACGGCGCTTGTGCAAGTAGAGCTCGGTATTCAAAGAAAACGGAGTCATGAACAATGCATTTACTGTCAGGATTGACGGTTGTCTGTCTGGCGCTGTACCTGCTGCCGGCAGGGGCCCACGATCTGGGCTTGGTGCCCCCGTCTACGGGTTATCCGGCAAGTAACGCCGCCGTGCTTGACTACGCGGCGCGGCCCGAATGGAAGGTCGACATTAGCCTGCAACAGAGCCCCGGCATGCAGCAGCCGCAAGCACTGCGGGTGAGGGTGCCTTCGCCATTCTCCGGGGGGGCTGCGCTGGCGAACTCACTGTTGCCCACCGAGCCCCAATCCTCGATCTACCGCTTCAAATACCTGGATGTGCCCCAGGTGCTTCCTGCGCTGCCCTTTCAGTTGATCGAAGTCGACTGGAACACCGAAGGCCTGCCGCGCGGCCCGAACAATTCCTTTATCACACCCCATTACGATTTCCACTTCTACACCAAGAGCAGTGCATTCGTAGACTCGCGAATGAACTGCGTGACCAGCGGCAAGACTTGCGATGCGCAGAAAACCGATTATGCCCAGATGCGCCGCTTTCTGGAGTTGCCAGCGACGGAATTCATGCCGGCAAGCGCATTTCCCGATACGGGGAGTTCGATAGCCGCAATGGGCTTGCACAGCCTGGACGGAACGTTCGATTTCACGGTGGAATCGGTCAATCACAATCCAGTGATCATTTACGGCTCTTTCGCCGGCGAGATCGCCTTTCTCGAGGCCTCCATGACCCTGTATGCCTTCAGCGACGCCATGGAAGCGGCGGCGTCCGACAAGAAAAGCAATTGGCCGATCGCCCAGCCAGCGGAATATGCCTACCCCTGGTGGCCGACCACCCTGAGCCTGGAGTATGTGCCGAAGGAACAGGTGTTTTATGTCGAGTTGGGGGGCTTCGTGTACCACGAGTACGAACCCGTGCCGCAGGTGGTGCAATAAATAGTAGGTGCGCCGAGCTGCCGCGTGAAATGAAGGGGCGATACAGACCCACTGCATGGATAAAGGTTTTATTTATATATGGGTAAAAGCACGCACTACTGGTTAATAGGGAGTGGCTGCGCTAAATAACTTAAAGGTAGAGTGGTCTGGCTTGATTTTGTTGGTTTGCGGCTTATTAAGCGAGCATACTCGTTGTCTTCGTAAATATTCAGCAGGAATACGCCATGAATATCGCACTAGTTCCCCTGATCTCACTGCTCGCCGGTATCCTGATTCTGATGGTGCCGCGCTTGTTGAACTACATCGTGGCCATTTATCTTATCGTTATCGGACTGGTGGGGATTTTAGGCGGTAACTTCAACTTCACCTTGTAGTTATTGAGTAAGGCTGTTCCGGCGCGGAACAGCTTATAACCCGGCACTTG
Organism: Pseudomonas sp.; assembly: GCA_035290985.1. Taxonomy (GTDB): domain Bacteria; phylum Pseudomonadota; class Gammaproteobacteria; order Pseudomonadales; family Pseudomonadaceae; genus Aquipseudomonas. The sequence goes on from DATDTH010000549.1 coordinate 4,080, forward strand.
CAGCGCCCCGCAGTTTCGCCCCGCGTTTATTGCCCCTCCAGCCGTTGCCCAAGCTCACCCGTTTTTTTCATTTGGCAATAGCCGGTTTTCCAGTTCAGCAATAGCCGGCTCTGCGGGCAGGTCTGTCGGCGCCCCAGGTTTATGGCTTGAGCGCGGCCAACAGGGTGTCGAGGTTGTGTTTGAACATGCCCAGGTAGGCGACACCGCCGAGGCGCGGCACGTCCAGTTGCACCCGCCCACCCAGGGGCTGTTGCAGCCCGGCGATGACCTTGAGCAGGCTGCTCTTGCCGCAGCCATTGTGGCCGATCACCCCGGTCAGGCTGCCGGCCTGCCGCTGCCGCTGCAGGTCCAGTGGCGGGGTCAAGGGCCGACCGGCCGGGCCCCATTGCAATCCCAGGCAGTGGATCATCGCGGACTCCAGTTCCAGCTACTGGTGGCTACGACGTTATGGGCATGCAGGCTCTCGGCATGCTCCACCCGCAGGCTGAAAGCGGCCCATTGCGCTTGCGTCAGCAGGGCCGCGTGCAGGCGCCGGGCGGCATCCTCGCAGAACATCAGGTTCTGCCCGTTGGCCAGGGCGAACGCCTGTTCGTCGGCGCGTTTGACCGCGGTCTGAACAGCCGTGCCCAGGGCCTGCTCGGCGCGGTCGATCAGGGTGAGCAGGGGGATTTCGCTGGCATGGGGCTGCAGCCGCACCTGCAGGGTCGCGGTGCTGTGGGGCGTGGCGAGGATGCCTTGGGGCGTGTCCAGCCATAATAGCACTTGGCCATAACCTAGCGATTGATGGGGAAAATCCGCGACGAAACGCTGCTGGATCAGCTGGCGCGCCAGCGCCGCGGAGCAGGGGCAGGTCGAGGAATAGACCAGCTCTACCTGCAGTTCCACGTGGAACCCCCATGGATCCTGGGCTGCACGCACTTCGAAGGGGTAGGCGCGCCAGCCGGACAGGGGGCTGGCCAGGGCCGGTCGGCGCAGCAACTCCTCGCCTCGCAGGTGGAGATAGGCCCGCGTCGACAGGCCCGCATGGCTGTCGAGAAAGCGCGCCAGCACTCGCCGCAACAATTGCGGGCCGAGCGGCTCGGTTTCCAGGGCCTGCAGCGCCAGGTACAGGCGCGACATATGAATGCCCCGCGCGCTGCCCTCATCCAGGCTGACGCCGGCATCGGCACGGGCGTTGATCCGTTGTTCGAGGAACTCCAGGGCTGGGCGATGGCGGTCATGCCGACCCAGTCCAGAGGATGGGTGTGCTGAGTCGCTTGGGTGGCAATGTCCGGCAAGGTCAGGGTGTTCATCGAAAATCCAGCGGTGAGCGGAAGTTATAATGTTATGTTATAACAATAACACTTTAAGCCGATGCATTTGAATCCCTGAACCCTGCTGGAGACCCCTTATGACCGCACGCTTACCCGTCACCCTGCTGTCCGGTTTTCTCGGTGCCGGCAAAAGCACTCTGCTCAACCATATCCTGAGAAATCGCCAAGGCCTCAGGGTCGCGGTGATCGTCAACGACATGAGCGAGATCAATATCGACGGCAGCGAGGTGCAGCGCGATGTCAGCCTGAACCGCGCCGAAGAGAAGCTGATCGAGATGAGCAACGGCTGCATCTGTTGCACCCTGCGCGAGGACCTGTTGCTGGAGGTTGGGCGGTTGGCCCGGGAGGGGCGTTTCGATTACCTGCTGATCGAGTCCACCGGCATTTCCGAGCCGCTACCGGTGGCCGAGACCTTCACCTTCCGTGACGAGCAGGGTCAGAGCCTGGGCGACCTGGCGCGCCTGGACACCCTGGTGACGGTGGTCGACGGGCTGAACTTCCTCAAGGACTTCCACGAGGCTGAGAGCCTGGCCAGCCGTGGCGAAACCCTGGGCGAGGAGGACGAGCGCTCGATCACCGACCTGCTGATCGAACAGGTGGAGTTTGCCGACGTGATCCTGGTCAGCAAGATCGACCTGATCGCCAGCGCCGAACGCGAGGAGCTGATCGCCATCCTGCGCGGGCTCAATACCCATGCCGAAATTTTGCCCATGGCCATGGGCGCGGTACCGCTGAACAAGATCCTCAACACCGGACGCTTCGACTTCGAACGCGCGGCCCAGGCGCCGGGCTGGCTCAAGGAATTGCGCGGCGAGCATGTGCCGGAAACCGAGGAGTACGGCATTGCCTCTACCGCCTACCGCGCGCGGCGGCCCTTCCATCCCGAGCGCTTCTTCAATTTCATCAACCGCGAATGGAGCAATGGCCGCCTGCTGCGCTCCAAGGGCTTCTTCTGGCTGGCCAGCAAGCATCAGGAAGCGGGCAGCTGGTCCCAGGCCGGTGGTCTGATGCGCCATGGGTCTGCCGGGTGCTGGTGGCGTTTCGTGCCGAAAAGCCAGTGGCCCACGGATGACGAAGGCCTGCAGACCATCATGAAACACTGGGACGCACACTGCGGCGACTGCCGTCAGGAACTGGTGTTTATCGGCCAGCACATCGACTTCGAACAACTCACCGCCGAGCTGGATGCCTGCCTGCTGGATGAGGCGGAAATGGCCCTGGGGGTCGACGCCTGGAGCGCGCTGCCCGATCCCTTCGGCCCCTGGATCGAGGAGGCCGCCTGATGCTGGCGCCGATCTTCAATGCATCCCGGGCGCAGCCGCTGCGCCGGCAGGTGAGTGGCGAGCAGTCCCAGGTGCTGGCCGAGGTCTTGCGGGATGGCGTCAATCTGGCGGTCTGGCAGCGGGCGGTGCCGGCACCAGTGGCGACCTTGGTCGAGCACCTGCTGGTGCGGGGCGAACCCTTGAACCTGGCTTTCAGCCTGGAACTGGCGACGCCGGAAGCCGAGCCCAGCCTCCAGGGGCTGCTTGGCGCATGCGCCGGGCTTGTGGGGGCTGAGGCCCTGGTCGCGGATGTGGCCTGGCTGGTGCGGGCCTATACCTGCCTGCTGGATGCCAGGCGTATCGGCCTGCGCCTGCGGGCGCTTGACCGGGCCATGTGTCCGCGTTTTCACGTCGACCATGTGCCGCTGCGCCTGATCACCAGCTATGCCGGTGCTGGCAGCCAGTGGTTGCGCGAGGGCGTAATGGACCGCCGCCGCCTGGGTCAGTCCGAGGCGGAACCCGCGGATGAGGGCCTGATCGAGCGTGCCGCCGCCGGCCATGTGCTGTTGGCCAAGGGCGAGAACTGGCTGGGCAACGAGGGCGGCGGCCTGATCCACCGCTCGCCGCACCCCCTGGAGGGTGAGCGGCGTCTCTTGCTGACCCTGGATTGGCTGGCTTGATCAGGGCGCACGGGCGAAACCCTAGACCATGGCTGGTCTTGTGTGGCGGACTGTTCGCTTCGCTCCTGAGTCCGCCCTACATCTCCGGGTGGCGCGCATCAGCGCGCCTTCCATTCCCCGTTGCTCTGCCCTTCGCAGAAGGGTTTGAGGAACTTGGCATCGCTGGCCACCCCGTAGTAATGGATGTCCTGGCGGTAGGGCATATTCGCCACCTGGGCATTGCTGCACACGCCAAAGGCGTCGGCCGGGCACTGGTCCAGGAATTCCACCTCGACCTCCTGGCCTTGCAATTGCGGTTGGCAGAAGCCGGTGCGAAACAACTGCGGCGGAATGCTGCGATTCTGCTGACAGACTTTCACCTCGACACGTTCGCCCTGGCTATGCACGACGCAGGCCTCGCCCCAGGCGCTTGCGGAGCCGGCCAGCAGTGCGAGCAAACAGAGGTTGCGCATGGATTGGATCCCCTGGAGAAATTTGCCGGCGACTCTAGCACGGGGGCTTGCCGCCGTCTGCGCGGCAGGCCGGAGCTCCGGGACTTCTCGTCTGCCCGATAAAACCGCACCATAGGCCCATGTTGACGAATATTCCGACCCACCTGATCGCCGGCCCGCTGGGTGCCGGCAAGACCAGCCTGATCCGGCATCTGCTGGGCCAGCGCCCGGCCGATGAGCGCTGGGCGGTGCTGATCAACGAGTTCGGCCAGATCGGCCTGGACGCCGCGCTGCTCAGCACCGACGACAGTGGCATCGCCCTCGGCGAAGTGGCCGGTGGCTGCCTGTGTTGCGTGAATGGCGCGCCCTTCCAGGTGGGCCTGGCCCGGCTGCTACGCAAGGCCCGTCCCCATCGCCTGCTGATCGAACCCTCAGGCCTGGGCCACCCGGCCGAGTTGTTGCGGCAATTGCGCGAACCGCCCTGGCGGGGTGTGCTGGCGCTGCAGCCGAGTGTGCTGGTGCTGGATGCGGTTGCCCTGGCCGCCGGCCAGCCCTTGCCCGACAGCCAGCGGGCAGCCTTGGCCGAGGCCGGACTGCTGGTGCTGAACAAGGCGGAAGGCCTCGACCCGGGCACGCGCCAGCGGCTCGCCGCGGGCTTGCCCGCTCGTGCGTTGCGCTGGACATCCGCGGGGGCATTGGCCCTGTCCGAGCTGCCAGGTTGGCAGGTCGTGGCCGAGGTTGGCGAGACTCCCCCGGCCTTGCCCTCCAGCGGGGCGGCCCCGCCGGCTGTCTGGCTCGACCCGACGCAACCGATTTGCCAGAGTCAGGGGCAGGCCGAAGGCTGGAGCATCGGCTGGCGCTGGCACCCGAGCCAGCGTTTCGAGCTGATGCGGGTGCAGCAGTGGCTGGTAACGCAGACCTGGCGTCGGGCGAAGCTGGTGCTGCAGACCAACGCCGGCTGGTTGTCCGCCAATGCCCTGGAGGGGCAGCCGATTCACTGGCAGAACAGTGAATGGCGCAAGGATTCGCGGCTGGAGCTGATCTTCGCCGAACCACGGGAACCGGCCGAGTTGCAGGCCGGTTTGCGCGACTGCCTGCTGTAGGCGGCCACTCGGCACCAAGGATCGCCCGCAAGCTCCACCACACCGCGTATATGGCCTGCGGGTTTCGCCGAAGCGCTTTTGTAGGGTGCGCCGTGCGCACCGAGGGGGCGGTATCAAAGTGATGTTTAGTCGTCGAACGCAGCTCTGTTTCAGTGCGCTGAGCACAGGCTACGGAGCCCAGCTGCACATTTTTCGGGTGGGTTAGCCGCGCAGAAAGCCGGGTCAGGAAGGCCTCGCCGCACTGGCCGCGCGGCGTAACCCGCGCGGACGGGCGCACGGCTGCAGACAGACTCTAGCTCTCCAGGGCGGCCAGTCGCTCGAGGCCAGCGATGATCTTGGTCGAGTACTGGTTGATCAGAAAGGGCACGCTGGTCTTCTGGTAGTGCCGCAATGAACCTTCGATATAGCGCCATTTGCGCAGGATGCCGGCCATGACCCGCTGGTACTCGGCCTCCGGCACGGCGTTTCTTTGTAACTGCACCAACTGCACCAGGCGCGCGTCGAACTCTTCGGCCAACTCGTCCAGCGCCTTGCCTTCGCCGCCCAGGGCGTTGGCGCCGACGCTGTGGGCCGCGTAAGCGCTGGCGATGTCCTGCATCAACAGGCTGAGCGCCCGGGTGCGCTGGACCGCGGGCGAAAGGGGCGCGAGCCCAGTGCGTTGCAGCTCGGCCTCGAACTGGGTGCACAGGTTCTGCAGTGCCCTGTTGCGGCCGATCAGTTCGGCCAAGGCGCGGGCATTCAGGTTGCCCTCGCTCTGTTGTTCCCGGGCCAGGTTGCTCAGCAATTGCTGGTAGGGCGTCCACTGGCCTTGCAGCTGGACGAGCAAGGCCTGGGATGCGGCCTCGGGTAAGGGATCCAGGGCGGCCAGGTGAGTGCTGGTCGAGGTGATGCGTCGCTCGATGGACACGGCCGGACCGGGGTCGGGATCGCCGTACAGCAAATAGAGGTCGCCCAGGCTGCCCTGGGTAGCCAGGCGGATCTGGTGCAGGCGCGACAGTGCATCGTCTGGCGCCGCAGCCTTGGCTGCCGTGCCGAATAGGGGGCTCAGGAGTAGCAGGACGAACAACCAATGGGCCATGCGTAACTCCAGGGTGACCGGTCGAGAGGGGGTAAGCGCCGTCTGTCCCACCAGGAGGCGGCGGCGCCTTGGGTAAACTAGGGTCAGCCGAGCCCACCGTCCGATGAACGGCGGGCGCAGCGGTGAGTTTTCAGGGATGGGCATTGAACCAGTTGAGGATGTGGCCCGGTGAGGCTTTCATCCATTCGTGGTTACCCAGGGGTTCGGTGTGGCGGGTGGTCTCGATGCCTTGGTAGAGCAGTTGGTCGTAGTACTTATCCATGGTCCACCACGGCACGATCAGGTCGACGAAACCATGCACGAAGGTGGTCGGTGGGTGATCGGCCGGCAGCGTGGGCACCGAGCACAGCGGACCGGCGCAGGTGGCGTAGGAGCCGGACTGGATCGCCAGGGCCTTGAACTGGCCGCGGAAGGAAACGGCCATCCGGCTGGTGTTGTAGCCGCCGCTGGAGATGCCGGTGGCGTATTTGCGGTTGGGGTTCAGCGGACCGAAGTGACCTTGGGCGATGCGCTGCAGCAGGTTGTTGATGAAGGTGTAGTCGGTGGTCTGCTCGTAGAGCTGGGCCAGGCCGGGGATGTTGGTCTGCCAGAACAGGTCCGCCGGGGCGCTGGGGGCAATGACCGCGTAGCCATTGTCCAGCAGCGTCTTGATCAGCTTGCCTTCGTTGTACAGGCGTCCGAGCCATTCAGTGCTGGTGTAGACGAAGTCGTCCAGGGCGAAGAAGGAGCCCTGGTAGATGATCACCGAAGGCCAGCCACCAGGCGGTGGGGTGCCCAGTGGTGTCTGGTAGATCACCTTGCGGGTGCTCAATGCGCCCGATGGCACCGAGGTCGATTTATGGGGACAGCTGATCTTGCCTGTCGAGAACCACCCGGGTTGTCGCTCGGTACAACGCGAGTCGGCCCAGGCGGTGGCGGTGCAGATGAGGCTGAGGAGGATGCTGGCAAACAAGGTACGGCAGTTGACGAGGGAACAAAACATGGAGAGCCCTTCTTATTGTTTGGATGCTCGAGTGAGCAGCTGAGCCGTTTCGTCCTAATAGCGGTTCAGGGAAAGCGAACCCGGCATTCGCACGTCGGGTTCGCGGGTGGCGCCTCCAGGCGCCACAGGAAATGCTACGGAATGCAGCAAGTCTCACCCCTTAATCGAAACAGAAATTCCGATTCCGTCAAGAGCCGTCTCGACTGAGTGCGCTTGCCGAAAGGCCAGAAGGCGTCTGGAATAAGCTTTGGCAGGAGAAAAATATTTTTTGCGTGTATGCCTCTTGCCAGCGGGTCGGAGGCTGTTTACATTGCATCGGAACCGATGTTCCGATTCCGAAGCGTGAAATACAACAAATACAACAGGAGGTCATCGTGGCTACTCAAGGAAAAAGCCTCGGCATTGCCGCCGTGGCGCTGCTCGGCCTCTGGCCGGCGACTCAGGCATTGGCGTTCCAGATGCGCTCCGGCGAATGGACCACGTCCCTGGATACCACCCTGTCCTATGGCGTCAATTACCGCGCCGAGAACCAGGATAAGGAGCTGATCGCCCGGGCCAATGGTGGTAAGGGTGACAACACGGGGCTGATCAACAGCGACGATGGCAACCTCAATTTCCAGAAGGGCGAGCTGTTTTCCGAGGTGCTCAAGGTGGTCTCGGACCTGGACCTGCGCTACGGCGAGGACTACGGCTTGTTCATGCGCGGCCGGGCCTTCTACGACTTCGAATTGGAGGAGGACGAGCGCCGGCACCGGCAGATCAGCTCCCAGGGGCTCGATGAGGCCGGTTCCAGCGTCGATCTGCTGGATGCCTTCGTCTACGGCAGCTGGTCGCTCAATGAGCGCGCGTTGAACGCCCGTCTGGGCCGGCAGGTGATCAACTGGGGCGAGGGGCTGTTCTACCAGAACGGCATAGGCGCCACCAACCCGATCGATATCAACGCCCTGCGCGCACCCGGCTCGGAGATCAAGGAGGCTTTTATGCCGACCTTCATGATTTCCGGTTCCTACGAGGTGCTCGACAGCCTGACCGTGGAAGGCTACTGGCAACCGGGCAAGGCCTGGGAGGCCTCGAAGATCGACCCCTGCGGCACCTATTTCTCGACCCTGGACGTGATAGGCGAAGGCTGCGAATATCTCTCGTTACCCCCGCTGCAGGAGCCCCTGCTCGGAGGCCAGGCCTTTGACAGCCCGGAGCAGGCCCAGGCCTTCGCGGACGGCCTGAGTCCGGGCTTCGTCAATAACTTGCTCAAGGGGTATGTGCCGGGCACCTTTATTCCGCGCAGCCAGGACGTGGATGCCGACGGCGCGGCGCAATACGGGGTGGCCTTGCGCTGGCTGGTGCCCGAGCTGAACGACACCGAGCTGGGCTTCTACTACCTGCGCTACAGCATGAATGTGCCGATGCTCGGCCTGACCGTGGGCCAACCGACCGTCTTGCCGGTGGTGGGGCCTCTGCCAGTGGCCAGCAGCTCGCGCTACTACGCCGAATACCTGGAAAAGCGCGACCTCTATGGCATCAGCTTCAACACCACCATAGGCGGCGACAGCATCTTCAACGGCCTGTCCCTGGCCGGCGAGCTGAGCTACCGGCCGGACACCGCCATCGCCCTGGGCCTGACCGAATATCTGCCGACCGCCTTGCTCGGCAATCTCACCGATGGCCTACCGGTGGGTACGCGTCTGGACGGCTACCGCGAGAAGGACATGTACCAGGCCTCGCTGGTGGGGATCTACAGCTTCAATGGCCTGCTTGGCTCCGATTCGGCGACCTTGCTCTCGGAGGTGGTCGCCAGCCGGGTCCAGGGCTTGGAGTCGGATGTCGATTATTACAACGCCACCAGCAATGCCCTCGGCGCCCAGGCCAGCCTGTCGCTGAACTACCCCAACGTCTTCAACCTGATCAATCTGGTACCCAGCGTCAGCTACCAGTACGGCTTCAATGGCGTGGCCCCGCAGCTGACCAACGGCATAGTCGAGGAGTCGCGCAGTTATTCCCTGGGCGTCGATGCGGTCTATCAGGAGTCCCTGTCCGTGGGTGCCCGGTACGTCGGCTATTCCGGTGGCGGTCTGGACAACAAACGCAGTGATCGCGATTACCTGAGTTTCAATATCAAGTACAGCTTCTGACAGTGGAGTCACCCATGAACAGCCTGACCCCTAATACTTCATTTGGCCGCTTCGGTCGGATCGCACTGGTTGCCCTGATCGCGCAATGCGCCCTGCCCCAGGCCTTCGCCAAGGTCGGCGCGGACCAGGCGGCCCGCCTGGACAAGGACCTGACGCCCCTGGGTGCCGAACGTGCCGGCAATGCGGCCGGAACCATTCCGGCCTGGGACGGCGGTCTGGTGCAATCGAACGCGGCCTTCGATCCGGTCCAAGGCTACAAGGACCCCTATGCGGCGGACAAACCGCTGTTCACCATCACGGCGGCCAATGCCGAGCAGTACCAGGCCCACCTGAGCCCCGGCCAGTTGGCCATGCTCAAGCGCTTTCCCGGAACCTGGAAATTGCCGGTCTACCCGACGCATCGTTCCGCATCCTACCCGCAGCGGGTCTACGACGCGATCAAGGGTAATGCCCAGACGGCCACGCTGATCGAGAATGGCAATGGCATCGCCGACTTCAAGCTCGCCACGCCTTTCCCCATTCCCCAGTCGGCGCTGGAAGTGCTGTGGAATCACCTGGTGCGTTACCGCGGCGACAGCGTCAAGCGCCACTACGCCCAGGCCGTGCCCCAGGCCAGCGGTGACTATTTCGTCACCAAGATCGAGGACCTGTTTCTGTTCAACCAGGCGGCCGGCGATGCCAGCCGGGATAACGGCAATGTGCTCTTCTACTTCCGTCAGTCGGTCCTGGCCCCGGCCCGGCTGGCCGGCACCGAGTTGCTGGTACACGAAACCGTCAATCAGGTGAAGGAACCGCGCCTGGCCTGGCTCTATGCCAGCGGCCAGCGGCGGGTGCGGCGTACGCCGAACGTGGCCTACGACTCACCCGGCACGGCGTCGGACGGTATGCGCACCACGGACAATTTCGACATGTTCTCGGGTGCCCCGGACAAGTACGACTGGCAACTGATGGGCAAGCAGGAACTCTATGTGCCCTACAACAACTACCGGTTTGCCGCCAAAACCAACAAATACGCCGACATCGTCAAGCCGGGCCACGTCAATCCCGACCTGCTGCGTTACGAGCTGCACCGGGTCTGGCATGTGCGGGCGAACCTGAAGGACGGCATGCGCCATCAGTACAAGCAGCGCGACTTCTATTTCGACGAGGACAGTTACCAGATTCTGGTGGTCGATCACTATGACAACCGCGACAAACTCTGGCGGGTGGGCGAGTCCTATACCATCAACTATTACGATCAACCCCTGGTCTGGACCAAGGGCGATGCGGTCTATGACCTGATCGGCGGTCGTTATGTCATCGGCATCCTGTCCAATGAAGAGCCCGCCGATCAATTCTCCATTGCCTTGAAGCCGACGGATTTCACCCCGGCTCAACTGCGTCGCGACAGCCTGCGTTAATTGACGCGGGGCACTTCCAGGTAGTTCAGCACCAAGCGTGACAACTCGGCCGGGATATCTTTCCCGGCCGTTATGCCCAGGCTGCCGGTCATGGTGTAGTAATTCAGGCTGGCCAATAACAGGTGCGCCACCAGGTCGGTTGCCTGGGTGGGGTTCGGATGGCGGATGGTCATCAATTGGGCCAGGGCAATGCGGCAGAAGGCATTGGCGATATAGGCGTTCAACTCATGAAAGCGCTGACGGAACTGCAGGTCGGCCGAGCTGCGGCGGATCAGGGCGCGGAGCAGGCCTTCACGGTGGCGGAACAGCTCGATCAGGGTGCGGATAAAGCTCTCGATCTGCGCCTTGGCGCCGAGCTCGCTCTGCAGGATACGTTCGATGGTGTCGTCGATGGCGGCGCGGCTTTCTTCGACGAAACGCCCATGTACGGCATAAAGCAATATGTCCTTATCACCGAGCAGGCGGTAGAAAGTTCCCACCGAAGATTCCGCAAGTTGGCTGATCTGGGATATGCCGGTGTCTTCAAAAGTATTGTTGGCCAGAAGTTCCGCCGCCACGCTGAGAAACCGCTCCAGGGCCTGCTTGCTGCGTTCTTGCGTGGGGCTGACGATAAGGCCGTTCATAGGAAAAATACCTTGCGCATAGTGCAGCGGATTTTAGGTTTTTTATCGAAGCAAAGCAAACCGCCACGGTCTATACGCTGCGCTAATTAAACGGAAACGAACTAGGGCCATCCAGGCCTGTGTGAATAATGCTTTGGTTTTAAAAGTTAGGAGAAATTCAACATGGATTACTTGAAATTGAGCGCCGGGCGTTTTGCTTACCTGTGCAAGGGCCAGGGGGCCCCGGTCGTGCTCTTGCATGGCCTGGGCTCGTCCCTGCTGGATTGGCAGCCGCAGATCGATTACCTGTCACGTTTTTTCAAGGTCTATGCCCTGGATCTGCGCGGTCATGGCGCCAACGAGCCGTTGCGCGCGCCCCTGACGGTGGCCGACATGGCGGCCGATGTCGCCGAGTTCATCAGGGCCCTGGAGATCCAGCCCTGCTTCGTGGTCGGTATTTCCATGGGCGGCATGGTCGGCTTCCAGTTGCTGGCTAGCCAGGCCGAACTGGTGCGCGGTTTCGTGGCGATCAACAGCGCACCGAGCTTTCCCGTGGATGCGTTGCAAGTGCGGGCCAAGGTTTGGCTGCGCGTCGGCATGGTCCGCCTGTTCGGCCTGGGGGCCATGGCCAAGCTGCTGGCCAACAAGCTGTTTCCCTATGCCGAACAGGCGCCGTTGCGCGAGCAGGTCATCCTGCGTCTCGGGCAGAACGACCGGGTGTCCTACCTGCATGCCCTACGGGCCATCCTTGGTTGGTCGGCGCTGCCGGCCTTGGCCACGGTGGACACGCCGATGCTGATCATCGCTGGCGATCGCGACTACACGCCCCTGGCCTACAAGCAGGCCTATGTCAGCCAGTTGCGCAATGCCCGGCTGGAGGTGATCGAGGATTCCGGGCATGCCACGCCGCTGGATCAGCCGGCGCAGCTGAATATGCTGATCAAGCGGTTTATCGAGTGCCAGATGGCAGCTGCGGCTGCCGGCCCGGTCAATCGGCCACGGGCCTTCTCGGAGTAAGGTGCCGCTGCGGGCCTAGCGTCCGCTGCGCCGGCCGCCGACTTCCTTCTGCATCCATTCGACGAAGGCGTCGCGGTTGCGTGAGCAGACCAGCACCTTGCCGGTGCCGGAAAAGCGCAGTACCACGCCTTCGCCGCTTTTCACGCTGTTGACCAGGTTGCCGAGCATGCCGCCCAGGCCGCCGCCCGAGGTGCCGGTGGTTACCGATATCTCATAGCTCAGGGCGCTGTCCCAGCAGACCACGTGGGAGTTGTCGATGATCACGTCCTTGCCCGGGGTCACCTCGAGCTCGAACATCGAGCCGAAACCCGAGACCGCGACCTGGCCGCTGCCCGAGGTTTCCATGATGAAGAACCCGCCGGACTGGGCGAACAGCGCATTGCCGATGTTCTGCATCCGCACCTTCAGGGCCGTGCCCGAGCTGGCGGCAACGAAGGCCCCGTCGTTGAGCAGGTATTGGCGCTTGTCCACGTCCAGCACCCGGATCGCGCCGGGCAGCGTCGGTGAGAGCAGGCAGTCGCCTTCGCCGCGCACGGCCTCGATATGCTGCTGGAAAAAGGATTCGCCATTGGCGAAACGGCGCATCAGCGCGCTGCCGAGTCCGCCGGACATCTGGCCGCGCAAGTCCAGGGCGGCCTCCATCATCACCATCGCATCGGACTCGCAGTAGATCTTCTCGCCCTGGGCCAGGGCGACGTGGAGGAACGGATCGATGTCGCCGGTGACGGTAAAGACGGGCATTGCGCGGTACTCCTGGAAAGAAAGGATCGATGTTTCTCCATAGACCCTGGTGATGAACAGGGCGCCGCTATATTCGCACCCCTGGGCGAGCCATTACACTGGCCGCTTCTCAACGAGCGGCTTTCCATGCACCTGCATCCCTGGTCCCACCCCACCTCGGCCGGCTTTACCCTGCGTGGCTGGCACAGCGCTCCCTCGGGCAAGCCGCTGCTGCATTTCCTCCACGGCAACGGCTTTTGCGGGCTTACCTACGCGCCCATGCTGCGGGTGCTGGCCGAGGATTTCGACCTCTGGCTGTGCGATATCCAGGGCCATGGCGACAGCGACCACGGCGGCCGTTTCCATGGCTGGAACCGCAGCGCGGAGTTGGCCGTCGAGGCGTTTCTGGCCGGTCGCGGGCGTTTCGGCGAGGTGCCGGTGCATGCCGCCGGCCACAGTTTCGGCGGCGTGCTGACCAGCTTGATCCTGGCCAAGGTGCCGAGCCTGTTCCAGCGTGCGGTGCTGCTCGACCCGGTGTTGTTCACCCCGGCGATGATCGGTGTCATGACCTTCTCCGAGGTGCTCGGCCTGTACCGGCGCGCCAGCATGGCGCAGAAGGCCCGGGCCCGGCGTCACCAGTGGCCGGATCGCGCCGCGGCCTTCACTGCCTTGCAGGGACGTGGCATCTACAAGGGCTGGGTCGATGCCGCGCTGCAGGCCTTCGTCGAGCATGCCCTGCAGGACAGCGAAAGCGGCATGGTCGAACTCAAGTGCCGGCCGAGTCGCGAGGCGGAGATCTTCAGTTCCTTTCCCAAGCGTCTGTGGCCCTCGCTGGCCAAGGTGCGCACCCCGACCCGGGTGCTCCATGGCCAGGACAGTTACCCCTTTATCGCCAAGGCGGTGGCCCGTTGGTGTGCCCTCAATCCCGTGGTCAGCGCCCAGGTGGTGACCGGCGGACACTGCTTTATGCAGGAGCAGCCCGAGGACAGCGCCGAGCGCGTGCGCAGCTTTTTGTTGCAGGCCCAGGCCTAACAGCCGTCAACGGCCTGCTAACGCGGGTGGCTCAATCCTGGGGCGGGTGCTCGCGGCGCCACTGGCTAAGCTCGATCACATTGGCCGCTGGCGGAAGCGGAGACGGCTCGGCGGTCTCGGGGAAGGGGTGCGGGGCCAGCTCAATCTGCCCGAGGTGGCGGCCGAACAGGCTGATGCTGCCGACATGGCGCTGCTCGCCGGTGACTGTGAACTCGAAGCCATAGACCCGCGCCAGGCGCCGCCGACCTCGGGCGTCGCGCAACAGGGCGAGCCGGCGCAGGGCGACGTTCTCGTCCAGCAGTTCGACGTTCATCTTCGCGCAATGGCGCTTGACCAGATCCAGGGCCCGCTCGCGTACGCCATGGGCGTGCCACAGCCAGGCCGCGGCGGCGGCCAGCAGCATCAACACAGACAGATTGCCCAGGGTCAGTACCATGATTCGCTCCAGCGTCGGGCGGCCAGCTTAACCGGCGCGGTCGGCTTGCGGCCAGCAGCCAAACCCCATCAGGCTTCCTGCTGGATCGCCTGGTAACGCTTGTCCAGTTCCTGGCGCAGCTGACGGCGTTGCTGGGCCTGGCTGAAGCGTCGCTGTTCATCGGCGCTTTGCGGCTGGCGGGGCGGGACCGGGGTGGGTTTGCCACTATCGTCCATCGCGACCATGGTGAAGAAGCAGCTGTTGGTATGGCGCACCGATTTCTCGCGGATATTCTCGGTGACCACCTTGATGCCGATCTCCATCGAACTGGTGCCGGTATAGTTGACGGTGGCGAGGAAGGTCACCAGTTCACCGACATGGATGGGTTCGCGAAAGCGCACCTGGTCCACCGACAGGGTGACCACATAGCAGCCGGCATACCGGCAGGCACAGGCGTAGGCCACCTCGTCCAGGTACTTGAGCAGGGTGCCGCCATGCACATTGCCGGAGAAATTGGCCATGTCCGGGGTCATTAAAACGGTCATCGACAGCTGGGCGTTTCCGGGTTCCATGGACGAACTCTGCAAAGGGGCGAACTTGCCATTTTAACCGAGTGCGCTCCGTTCGCGTTCAGAGTTGCCATTGAGCTTGGCAAATAGCCCGAGCCTCCGTGTGTTTCGCACCTTCGGGAGGCTTTCTTGGGTGAGTGCTGCGCCCGGCGATGGTCGCTTCAGGTGAAGGCGAGCGTGCCCGGCAGGGCTTCCGGCTGGCCGCTCTCCAGCTCCTGGAAGCGCAAGGCAATTGGCCGCGCCAACGACTGCAGCAGGTTCAATAGCTCCGGATCGGCTTCGGGCTGCTTGAGCACCAGCACCAGCGCGCTTTGCCAGCCGGTCAGGCGCAAGGCCAGCAGCACCTCGCCACCGCGTACCCGGATGACCTCACGCAGCAGACGATCCTGCGGGTAGTGCAGCACGTGTTCGGCGAGGCGATCGATGCGCAGCCAGCCGTTTTCATGTTGCAGGAGCTGCCGGCCCAGGCCGGGTTTGTCGGCTTCGAGCGGGAAGTTCTGCTTGAGCGAGGTCGGGGCACAGGCCAGCAGGCGTAGCTGCCCATCCCGGTCGGCGCTCATCACCCCGAGCCAGCTGAGGGCCAAGGGGGCCTGCAACAGCTCGAACAGCAGATCGACCGCCTCCTTGGGGTGGCTGGCGCGATTCAGGTCCTGCAACAGCGTCAGCACGAAGCGGGTGCGTCCGGAGACCCGGTTGAACGCCTCGACCAGCAGACCCAGTTCGTCGTGGCGCGGGTTTTGGATCTGGTGGCCGAAGTCGCCATTGGCCACGCGGTTAAAGGCTGAGGCGGTGCGCACTATGCCGCGGATCACCGAGCGGTAGAACCAGATGCTACCGAGCGAGAGCAGCAGGCCGCAGAGGCTGAGTAACACCGTCATCAGCTGCACGAGCAGGTGTTTTTCATTGTTCAGCACCTGCCGGTAGGCCTCGATAAAGGCCGTCTCGTCCTGGGCCAGTGGAGGGGCCTGTTCCGTGATAAAGCGTGCGCCCCACTCCAGGCGCGGTTCATTGGTATTGCGGCCCAGGGCTTCGCGCAGGCCGGCGCGGTAGTCATGCCAAGCCTGTGTCAAGCGTTCGGTGGCCTGCTGCAGCTGTGCCAGGCCGGCGCCTGCGCCGGCGAGACGCAGGAAGCTTTCCGGCAGGGTCAGCGCCTGACGCTGGGTGACTGCGGCGAGCTGGGTATCCAGCTGCTGGCCGTAGCTGTGCAGGTCCGTGCGCAGGCCTTGCTGGAATATCTGCAGATCACGGTTGTAGCTGTCGAAGTCGCGCGGGGCATTTTGTTGGTAGGCGTGGCTGCGCCGCAGCAGCAGATTGCGCAGCGTCGGCAACTGTTGCAGCTGTCCGAGCACCTGATGGTTGCGTTCGGTGAGCTGCAGCGCCTGCCACTGCAGCAGGCTGCTGAAGACCAGCAACGAGAGCAGCAGGCCCAGGCCCAGGCTGAATTTCAAACGCAAGCCATAGGCACGCGATAGTACCGACATAACAAACTCCAAACGCAAGGGGGACATTCCGTAGAGCGGGCAGCCGCGCTTTTATTACAAGGCGTTCGTCGGTGGCGTTTTTCCGGAAGAGATGAAGAGCCGAAGCCGGCCTGTTCATCGACCTGCGCGGCAAGGCCGCGGAATATCCCGAGCGGAATTTCCCGAACTGTTGGGCGACGACTATGCCGACCCCCGGGCGGTCGGCAAGGGC
Organism: Pseudomonas sp.; assembly: GCA_035290985.1. Lineage (GTDB taxonomy): Bacteria > Pseudomonadota > Gammaproteobacteria > Pseudomonadales > Pseudomonadaceae > Aquipseudomonas. The sequence goes on from DATDTH010000549.1 coordinate 20,505, forward strand.
CTGGCCCATGAGGGCTTGCCGTTGCCGCTGTACAACCTGACCTACCGCATCGACGCGCTGGCCGGCGTGGTGGAGGTCGAGCGCGAGCCGGGCATCCTGCTCTGCCGCTTGAGCCTGGCGCAGCTGAGCCGCGGCTAACTGGCTTCGGGCCAGCCTGTTGTTAGAAGAGCATCACGAAGCGAGCGGGGCCTGTAGGAAGGTCGGGGGCGCCTAGCCCATGGCCGCGAAATCAGCCATGCAAAAGCTTCGCGGGCAGGGCCCGCTCCTACAAAGGGCTCCCTGGCCGTCGCAACACTTAACGTCTACAAACCAATGAATTTGCCCCTACGGCCTCAGGCCTGGGTCAGGTACCAGCGCCAGTCCTGTTCGCCGACCTCGCCCATGAACTGCCGGTACTCGGCGTGCTTGATCGCCAGGTAGACCTTGAGGAACTCGCTGCCGAACACCTCCTTGGCCCAGCTCGAATTTTCCAGCGCCCGCAGGGCGGTGAGCCAGTCGGTGGGCAGGAATTCCTTGGCCTGGGCATAGCCGTTGCCTTCGATCGGCGCGCCCGGATCCAGTTGCTGGGCGATGCCGTGGTGGATGCCGGCGAGAATCGCCGCGGCGGCCAGGTAGGGGTTGGCATCGGCGCCGCAGATACGGTGCTCGATATGCCGGCTGACGGCCGGGCCACCGGGCACGCGCAGGCTGACGGTGCGGTTGTTGATGCCCCAGGTCAGGGCCAGGGGCGCGTAGCTGTTGGCCTGGAAGCGGCGGAAGGAGTTGGCGTTGGGGCAGAACAGCGCCAGGGAGTCGAGCAGGGTCGTCATCATCCCGGCTATCGATTGGCGCAGCAGCGGGGTACCCGCAGGGTCTTCGCTGGCATAGAGATTATTGCCTTGCTCGTCCGCCAGGCTGACATGCATATGCATGCCGGTGCCGGCCAGGTCGCCGAAGGGCTTGGCCATAAAGCAGGCCTGCAGGCCATGGCGGTTCGCCACGCCCTTGACCAGGCGCTTGTAGCGAATGCCTTCGTCTATCGCCTGGAGGGCGTCGTAGCGGTGCTCCAAGGTGATCTCCACCTGGCCCGGGGCGTACTCGGAGATCGCCGTGCGCGCCGGCAAACCCTGGGCGTCGCAGGCGTCATAGAGGTCATTGAGAAAGGGCTGCAGCTGTTCCAGCTCGTAGACGCCATAGACCTGGGTCGCATGGGGCCGCGCACCGTTGGCCTGGCGCGCCGGCAGCGGCCGGCCGTCGGCGGCGCGCTCGCGGTCGAGCAGGTAGAACTCAAGTTCCACCGCCATCACCGGGTGGTAGCCCTCGGCTTTCAGGCGGTCGATTACCTTGATCAGCACATGGCGCGGGTCGGCGATGGCGGCGGGTTGGCCGTGCTGCGGGTGCATGCTGACCTGCAGCTGGCCGGTGGGCTGCTCGCGCCAGGGTTGCAGGCACAGGCTGCCAGGCAGGGGGTAGGTCCAGCAATCGGCGTCGCCGACGTCCCACACCAGTCCGGTCTCCTCGACGTCGTCGCCATTGATGGTCAGGCCGAGGATGGTGCTGGGCAGCGGCCGGCCGCCGGTGAACACCGCCCGCAGTTCGTCGCGGTGCAGCAGCTTGCCCCGGGGCACGCCATTGGCGTCGATGATGAACAGCTCGATGCTGCGCACCTCGGGATGGGCGGCGAGGAAGGTTTCGGCTTCTTGCAGATCGGCGAATTGCATGGGGCTCTACTCATCAATCGGGGCGTGCCCCGGCGGCGTTGTTTGGCACTCGACAGCGGGACGGCTCAGGCGGCTGGGCCGCCCACGAGACGCGCACCCGGGATCTCCAGCAATGCGCTGAGTGCCTGATCGAGCGTGGCGATCAGCCGGTCGACATCGGCGGCGCTGGTGGCGGGGCAGCACAGGGTCATGTTGTGGAACGGGGTGATCAGGATGCCGCGGTTGATCAGGTAGAGATGCAGCGCCATCTGCAGGCTGTCGTGGAAGGCCGCTTCGGCCTCGGCGCCGGTTTTCGGCGAGCGGGGGCAGAACTGGAACTCGCAGCGCGCGCCCAGTTCGGTCACCGACCAGGCCAGGTCGTGCCGCTCGATCAGGCCGCGCAAACCCGCGGCCAGACGCGCCGCCAGGGGCAGCATATGGGCATAGGCGGCCTCGGTCATCACCTCGGCCAGGTTGGTGCGCATGCAGTGCATGGCCAGGGCATTGGCCGACAGGGTGGTGCCCATGCCGCTGTGCCCATGGCCCTGGCCATGCTCGCTGGCATGGGCGCGGGCGATCTGCATGGCGTTGGCCATGGCCGCGCTGCAGCCGTAGACCGAGCAGGGCACGCCGCCGGCGATCGGCTTGCCGATCGTCAGGAAGTCCGGCTCCAGGTTCCAGGCGCGGGTGCAGCCGCCGGGGCCGGTGGAGATGGTGTGGGTCTCGTCGATGATCAGCAGGCTGCCGTACTGGCGGGTCAGCTCGCGCAGGCGAGTGTGGAAACCCGGCTCGGGCAGGACCATGCCGATATTGGTCATGGCCGGCTCGCACAGCACCGCCGCCACATCACCCGTGGCCAGGGCCGCTTCCAGAGCGGCCAGGTCGTTGAAGGGCACGGCGCGGCTGTAGCGGGTGAGGTTCTGCGCCTGGCCGAGCAGGCCGGGGCGGTGCACCGTGTGGCCGTCCTGGCAGCGCACCAGGGTATCGTCCACCGTGCCGTGGTAGCAGCCGTCGAATACCAGGATTACCTTGCGCCCGGTGATCGCCCGGGCCCAGCGCAGCACGAAGCGATTGGCGTCGGTGGCGGTGGTCGCCACCTGCCAATAGGGCAGGCCGAAGCGCTCGGCCAGCAACTCGCCGGCGACCACCGCGTCTTCCCCGGGCAGCATGCTGGTCAGGCCATTGCCGGCCTGCTCGGCCAGGGCGCGGGCGATCGGCGCCGGCGAATGGCCGAACATGCTGCCGGTGTCGCCCAGGCAGAAGTCCAGGTACTCGTGGCCATCCACGTCGTGGAAACGGGCGCCCTGGGCGCGGCTGACGAACAACGGCGAAGGCGTCGACCAGTCGCTCATCCAGTGCATCGGCACGCCGCCGAACAGCGAGTGCCGGGCCCGCTCGGCCAGGGCCAGGGACTGGGGATTGTTGTCCTGGAAGCGGGCCCGTTCGTGGCAGGTCAGGGTCTGCACGGCGCTTTCGCTGATACCGCTGATGGTCATTTTGAACGCCTCGTTCGAATTTCCACACATCATGGTTTTGTGATCACGAAACTGTCAAGGGCTGGCCTAAAAAAGCCAATCCTGTAGTATTTCAATAAATTGTGATCACAAAAGGAAGGATTCATGTCGGTAAATCCCTGGCAGGGACAGGTGGCGCTGATCAGCGGCGCGGGCAGCGCCCAGGGCATCGGCTTCGCCATTGCCCGGCGCCTGGCGCGTGAAGGGGTGCGCCTGCTGCTGACAGCCAGCAGCGAGCGGATCCACCAGCGCGCGGCCGAACTGGCGGCCCAGGGCCTCGAGGTGCGGGCGGCCGTCGCCGACCTGACGGACGAAGCCCAGGTGGCCCGGCTGGCGGCCTGGGCCCGGGAGCAGTGGGGCCAGGTGGATATCCTGGTGAACAACGCCGGCATGGCGCAGCTGGGCAGCGCCGAGCCCTTCGCCGAGGTCGCCCGGATGGACCTGGCCATCTGGAACCTGTCGCTGACCCGCAACCTGACCAGCGCCTTCCTGCTGACCCGCGCCCTGCTGCCGGGCATGCAGGCGCGCGGCTATGGGCGCATCGTCAGCATCAGCTCCACTACTGGCACCCGCGGCAGCAACCTCGGCGAGGCCGCCTACAGCGCGGCGAAGGCCGGGATGGTCGGCCTGAACATGGGCCTGGCCCTGGAAGTGGCGAAGCAGGGCATCACGGTCAATAGCATCGCCCCGGGCTGGATCGCCACCGAATCGAGCAGCGAGGAGGAGCGCCGCGCCGGCGAGCATAGCCCGATCGGTCGCCCCGGGCGTCCGGAAGAGGTCGCGGCGGCGGTGGCCTTCCTCGCCTCGCCCGAGGCCAGCTACATCACCGGCGAGTTGCTGGTGGTCGATGGCGGCAACTGCCTGATCGAAAACAAAGCCCCCTGCTGAACGGCTGCGCGTCGGCCTGGCGGCGTTTTCGCCTTGCCCGGCTCTAGCTCGCTCGTTCAGATTCAGCCCCAAACTTCGGAGAACCCCATGGGCAACTGCTCGCTGACCCTCGCCCAACTGCCCGCGCCACCGGCCCGTGGGTGACCGACCATGGCCGACAACCTGCAGGAACTGCTCTATCAACGGATTCGCGAAGGCCTGTTGGCCGGCCGTTTCCAGCCCGGCGAACGCCTGAAGATCCGCGATCTGGCGGCGGCCTGGGGCACCAGCCCGATGCCGGTACGCGCCGCCTTGCAGCGGCTGGTCGCCGAGGGCGCGCTGGAAGCCGAACCCCAGCGCTCGGTGCGGGTGCCGCCCATGACCCGCGAGCGCTTCGAGCAGTTGCTGGCGGTGCGCCAGGCCCTTGAGGGCCTGGCCGTGGAAACCGCGGCGCCGCGGATCACCGCCGCCGAACTGGACGTGCTGCAGGGCTGCATCGAGCGCATGGAGCGGGCGCTGGAGCAGCGCGACGTGCAGGCCTACCTGAGCGACAACAGCCTGTTCCACCTGCGTCTGTACCAGGCCTGCGCCAACCCGGTCCTGCTGCGGCTGATCGAGAACCTGTGGTTGCAGGTCGGGCCCTTCTTCAACCGCTTGTTCACCGAGGCGGACCTGTCCCTGCGCCTGAACGACTTCCACGAAGACACCTTCCGCGCCCTGCGGGCCGGCGACGGCAAGGCGGCGCGGGCGGCCATGGAGCAGGACCTGAGCTACTTCGGCCAGTTCCTGCTCAACCTGCTGGCCCTGGAACAGCGCAGCGGCGTGGGGGCCTGAGCCGTACCGCGCACTCCTCGGCGAGAGCCGCTTACACCAACTGGGCGGCGAAGAGCTCGCGGTCGACGTTCGCCCCGCTCAGCACCAGGGCCACCCGTTTGCCCTTGAGCCGGTCGCGCTCCTGCAGGGCTGCGGCCAGCGGCGCCGCGCCGGCCCCTTCGCTGACATTGTGGGTGGCGGTGAAATACAGGCCCATGGCCTGGCCGACCTCGCGGTCGTCGACCGAGACGATGCGCTCGACCCCGCGCAGGATCATGGCCAGCGCGGCCGGCTCGGTGGCGCGGCAGGCCATGCCATCGGCCAGCAGGGTGCTGACCGGGTGTTCCCGGGCCTGGCCCGCGGCGAAGGACAGGGCATAGGCCGGCGCATGCTGGGAGACCACGCCGACTATCTGGGTGCGCAGCCCCAGGGCATCGCGCGCGGCGATCATGCCGCAGATGCCAGAGCCCAGGCCGATGGGCACATAGGCCACGTCGATATCGCCCAGGGACTGGAACAGTTCCAGGCTGTAGCTGGCAACCCCCGCCACCAGATCCGGGTGGAAGGACGGGATCATATGCAAGCCCTCCCGGTCGGCCAGCAGCGCGGCCTGTTCCCGGGCCGCCTGAAAGTCCTCGCCGGCCTCGATCAGCCGGACCCCCAGGGCGCGCATCGCGGCATTCTTTTCCCGGCTGTTGCCGTGGGGCACCACGATATGGGCGGGGATGCCGGCACGGCGGGCGGCGAAACCCACGGACTGGCCATGGTTGCCGCGGGTGGCGCTGACCACGCCAGTGGGGCTGTTACCCTGGGCCTGCAGCCGCTGGAAATACACCAGGCCGCCGCGCACCTTGAAGGCCCCGGTGGGAGCATGGTTCTCATGCTTGACCCAAAGCTCGGTGCCGACCGCCTCGCAGAGCAGGGGCCAGCACAGCTGGGCGGTGGGGCTCATGCTGGCGTGGACTATGGCCGCCGCCGCTTCGAGTTCGGTCAGGGAAAGCTGCATGTATTTCATCCTTGATCAAGCGAGCGACAGGCCGATCAGCGTGGCGCTCGGGCGCCTCGAGGTCAATCCCTGCCGGGGTG
>DATDTH010000550.1:0-3727 GCA_035290985.1 Pseudomonas sp.
GGAAGAGCAGGGCGATCAGCACCGCGGCGGCGAGCAGGCGTCGGTTCGGCGTTTCCCGGCGGGCCAGGCGCAGGCCTTGGTAAGCGGTGGCGCCGGCATACAGGCCGGCGGCGGCGAGGCTGGGTAGCAGAGGGTGCATAAGTCCGTGTAAGGCGAGCCCGAAAGGCCGTGAGTGTGGCATACAACCGCCAATTCACGAAAGACCGCAGGCGGTGTCGGCCCGCCCCTGTCTTGGTTATAATCGTCCGCCTGCCAGCTCAACCTTGGTTCATCAGAGCCTGTAAAGGAACGTGCATGTTCGAAAACCTGACCGACCGCCTCTCCCAGACCCTGCGCCATGTCACCGGCAAGGCCAAGCTGACCGAGGACAATATCAAGGACACCCTGCGCGAAGTGCGCATGGCCCTGCTCGAGGCCGATGTCGCCTTGCCGGTGGTCAAGGACTTCGTCGCCAAGGTCAAGGATCGCGCGGTCGGCACCGAGGTGTCGCGCAGCCTGACTCCGGGCCAGGCCTTCGTGAAGATCGTCCAGGCCGAGCTCGAGGCGCTGATGGGCGCGGCCAACGAGGACCTCAATCTGCACACCACGCCACCGGCGGTGGTGCTGATGGCGGGCCTGCAAGGCGCGGGCAAGACCACCACGGCCGGCAAGCTGGCGCGCTTTCTCAAGGAGCGCAAGAAAAAGACCGTGATGCTGGTTTCGGCCGACGTCTACCGTCCAGCGGCGATCAAGCAGCTGGAAACCCTGGCGGCCGAAGTCGGGGTGGTGTTCTTCCCCTCTGATCTCAGCCAGAAGCCGGTGGCGATCGCCGAAGCGGCGATTCGCGAAGCCAAGCTCAAGTTCATCGACGTCGTCATTGTCGACACCGCCGGCCGCCTGGCCATCGATGCCGAGATGATGGCGGAGATCCAGGCCCTGCATGCGGCGGTCAAGCCGGTCGAGACCCTGTTCGTGGTCGATGCCATGACCGGTCAGGATGCGGCCAACACCGCCAAGGCCTTCGGCGATGCCTTGCCCCTCACCGGGGTCATCCTGACCAAGGTCGACGGCGATGCCCGCGGCGGCGCCGCCCTGTCGGTGCGCGCCATCACCGGCAAGCCGATCAAATTCCTCGGCATGGGCGAGAAGAGCGATGCCCTGGACCCCTTCCACCCGGACCGGATCGCCTCGCGCATCCTCGGCATGGGGGATGTGCTCAGCCTGATCGAACAGGCCGAGCAGACCATGGACCGGGAGAAGGCCGAGAAGCTCACCAAGAAGCTGAAGAAGGGCAAGGGCTTCGACCTGGAAGACTTCCGCGACCAGTTGCAGCAGATGAAGAACATGGGCGGCCTCGGCGGCCTGATGGACAAGCTGCCGAACATGGGGGGCGTCAACCTGGCGCAAATGGGCGGTGCCCAGGGCGCGGCGGAAAAGCAATTCAAGCAGATGGAGTCGATCATCAACTCCATGACCCCGGCCGAGCGCCGCGACCCGGACATCATCAGCGGCTCGCGCAAGCGCCGCATCGCCATGGGCTCAGGCACCCAGGTGCAGGACATCGGGCGGCTGATCAAGCAGCACAAGCAGATGCAGAAGATGATGAAGAAATTCACCGCCAAGGGCGGCATGGCCAAGATGATGCGTGGCATGGGCGGTATGATGGGCGGTGGCGGGATGCCCGGCATGCCCAAGTAGCCAGCTGCAAGTCGTTAGCTCCAAGCTTGAAGCTTATGGCTTGGAGCTTGCGGCTGCTTTATTCCGCTTGCAGCTGTCCTTTTTACCCTTGCCCAGAAAAAGGCTTTGCAAAAAAGCCGATAATCCTTAGAATATGCGGCCTTTCGGGCCCTAGTGCCCTATGCATGCATTTCAGTTTTGCAGCACCGACTACAGGAACGATGTTCACATGGTAACCATCCGTCTTGCCCGTGGCGGCTCCAAGAAGCGCCCGTTTTACCACCTCACCGTGACCGACAGCCGCAACGCCCGCGACGGTCGTTTCGTTGAGCGTATCGGCTTCTTCAATCCGGTTGCCGCCGGTGCCGAAATTCGCCTGTCCGTTGATCAAGAGCGTGCTACTTACTGGCTCGGCCAGGGTGCACAGCCGTCTGAGCGCGTTGCTCAGCTGCTCAAGGATGCCGCCAAGGCAGCAGCCTAAGCGACATGAGCGCGACGCCCGCTCCCGCCGATGACCTGATGGTGATCGGCAAGATTGTTTCGGTGCATGGTGTTCGCGGCGAGGTGAAGGTCTTTTCCTTTACCGATCCGATAGACAACTTGCTGGACTACCGTAGCTGGACGCTCAGGCGTGACGGTGAGGTTCGTCAAGTTGAGCTGGTCAGTGGACGCTTGCAAAACAAGGTCCTCGTGGCAAAGCTGAAGGGGCTCGATGACCGCGAAGAGGCTCGCCTGCTCGCCGGTTTCGAAATCTGCGTTCCCCGCAGCCTGCTACCCGATCTGACCGACGGCGAGTACTACTGGTACCAGCTGTGCGGTCTGAAGGTGATCGACCAGCTCGGGCAATTGCTCGGGCGTATCGACCACCTGCTGGAGACCGGCGCCAATGATGTGATGGTGGTCAAGCCCTGTGCCGACAGCCTGGACGATCGCGAACGCCTGTTGCCCTATACCGAGCACTGCGTGTTGGCCGTCGATCTGCAAGCTGGCGAGATGCGGGTCGAATGGGATGCGGATTTCTAGGGTTAGTGAGCGCCATGGCTAGCCTGCGTGTAGAGGTCATCAGTCTGTTTCCCGAGATGTTCGCCGCCATCAGCGAATACGGCATCACCAGCCGTGCGGTCAAGCAGGGACTGTTGCAGTTGACCTGCTGGAACCCGCGCAGCTACACCGAAGACCGTCATCATACGGTGGACGACCGGCCTTTCGGCGGTGGTCCTGGCATGGTGATGAAGATCAAGCCTCTGGAGAGCGCCTTGGCCGATGCCAAGCAGGCTGCCGGAGAGCGGGCGAAGGTGATCTACCTGTCGCCCCAGGGGCGTCGACTGAATCAGTCGGCGGTCCGCGAACTGGCGACCCAGGAGGCTTTGATCCTGATCGCCGGACGTTATGAAGGCGTCGACGAGCGTTTCATTGAAGCGCATGTCGATGAAGAGTGGTCGATCGGTGACTATGTACTGTCCGGTGGCGAGCTGCCGGCGATGGTTCTGATCGACGCGGTGACGCGTCTGCTGCCTGGGGCTTTGGGGCATGCGGATTCGGCCGAGGAGGACTCCTTTACGGATGGCCTGCTCGACTGCCCGCACTACACCCGACCGGAGGTGTATGCGGATAAGCGCGTTCCCGACGTGTTGCTTAGCGGCAATCACGCACATATCCGGCGTTGGCGTTTGCAGCAGTCCCTTGGTAGGACCTACGAACGCCGCGCCGATCTTCTGGAAAGCCGCTCGCTTTCTGGAGAAGAGCAGACGCTGCTGGACGAGTACCTTCGCCAGCGCAACGATAGTTAACGTATCGATGGCAAACCCGACGGTTTGTCTTAGGAGCACAGCATGACCAACAAAATCATTCTGCAACTCGAAGCAGAACAGATGACCAAAGTGATTCCGCCCTTTGCCCCGGGTGACACTGTCATCGTGCAAGTGCGCGTGAAGGAAGGCGACCGTCAGCGTCTGCAGGCGTTCGAAGGCGTGGTGATCGGCAAGCGTAACCGTGGCGTGAACAGCGCGTTCACCGTGCGCAAGATCTCCAACGGTGTAGGCGTCGAGCGTACCTTCCAGACCTACAGCCC
>DATDTH010000551.1:0-3594 GCA_035290985.1 Pseudomonas sp.
CAGTTGCCGCCCCGCCGCGTCCCAGTCGCCGGCCTTCTGCAAGGCGGCGATGCCGGCGAAGTCCACCGAGTGCAGCAGCAAGGGCGCCGAGTGCAGGCCGCCCCGGTGCTCGCGCACGCCCTCGTTGAGCAACCGGTAATAGGTCGCCGTCGACTCCCAACTCATGCCACCCAACACGCCGAGTGTGCGCATCCCGATCTCCGTCTGCCATGGTTTAAAGACGCGAGACTGCTCCCGAGCCGAATTCGGCGCCAGGCACAGCCACTGAGCAGAGAGGCAATACAGTGGCGACCAATAACTGGAAAGAATATAAACCTTAATAAACAGTCTTAGACTCTCTAAGCAAAGGTCACTATCTTGGCGCCCTGCGCGGCCGCCCAGAGGCGTGCCCGATATCGCTCAAGGAAGCCCATGTCCTGGGACTCGCTACCCCTGCTGTTCGTCATCGCCCTGCTGATCTGGCTGCTGGTGTCCTTCGTACGCGAGAAATGGAGCCCCGACGTGGTGGCCGCCATCGCCGTCGCCGCCCTGCTGATCAGCCAGATCCTCAGCCCCAGTGAAGTGCTGAGCGTGCTGTCCAACTCGGCACCGGTGACCATCGCCTGCATGTTCGTGCTGTCCGCCGCCCTGGAGCGCACTGGCTGCATCGACGCCCTGGGCAACTGGCTGGGCGATCTGGTCGGCACCAGCCCGATCCGCGTGCTCACCGGCCTGACGGTCACCGCCCTGGTGATCTCCGCCGGCCTGAACAACACCCCGGTGGTCGCCATCCTCACCCCGGTGGCCATTTCCCTGGCCAAACGCTCCGGCACCCTGCCCTCGAAGCTGCTGATCCCCCTGTCCTACGCCACCATACTCGGCGGCACCCTGACCATGATCGGCACCTCGACCAATATTCTGGTCGACGGCGTGGCGCGCAAGGCCGGCCTCGAGCCCTTCGGTATTTTCGAGATTACCGGCGCCGGGCTGATCCTCGCAGCCGTCGGCATGCTCTACCTGCTGACCATCGGCCGCCACCTGCTGCCCGAGCGCGACACCCTGTCCAAGCAGCTGCGCCCCGACCTCGACCGCACCTTCATGACCGAACTGCTGGTGCCCCACGATTCGCCGGTGATCGGCAAGACCCTGGCCGAAGCCAACCTCAATGGCGGCAGCGGCCTGCAGGTGCTGAAGATCTTCCGCGAGCAGGAAGAAATCACCGAGCCCGACCACCACACGGTGCTGGCCGCCGGCGATCAGTTGGTGCTGCACGGCCAGGTCAAGGACGTGGTCGAACTGCGCGAAAGCGGTCACCTGTCCTTCAACCGCGGCGATGCCTTCGAGACCATCAGCAGCCACGACGTGATACTCGCCGAAGCCATAGTCGGACGTAATTCGCGCTACAGCCACAGGCCCATGCGCGACCTCGACCTGACCGCGCGCTACGGCATCGCCGTGCTCGCCGTACACCGCCAGGACGAGAACATCCAGGGCAACCTCGACGACTTCGAACTGCAGTTCGGCGATGTGCTGCTGGTGGAGGGCACCCCCGCGCAGATCAAGCGCTTCGCCGACAATGGCGAACTGATCAGCCTGAACGCCGTCCAGGAACGCGCCTTCCGCCGCGACAAGGCGCCGATCGCGATCATCGCCACCCTGGCGGTGATGCTGCTCGCCGCCTTTGGCCTGATGCCCATCGAAGGCCTGGCGATGATAGGCGCGGTGGTGGTGCTGGCGACCCGCTGCCTGGACGTGGAAGACGCCTACAAAGCGGTGGACTGGAAGATCCTCAGCCTGATCTTCGGCATGCTGGCCATCAGCATCGCCATGGACAAGGTCGGCCTGGTCAGGCTGATGGTGGAAAACCTTATGGGCCTGATGCCCTGGGCCGGACCGCTGGTGATGCTATCGTTCATCTACCTGTTCACCTCGATCCTCACCGAAGTGCTGTCGAACAATGCCGTGGCCGTGCTGGTCACGCCCATCGCCATCGGCATGGCCCAGCACCTGGGCGTCGATCCGCGGGCCTTCGTGGTCGCGGTGATGTTCGCCGCCAGCGCCAGCTTCGCCACCCCCATCGGCTACCAGACCAACACCTTCGTCTACAACGCCGGTGGTTACCGCTTCACCGACTTCATGAAGGTGGGCATCCCGCTCAATCTGCTGCTCTGGCTGGTCGCCAGCCTGGTGATCCCCTGGTTCTGGCCCTTGCACGCCGCGCTCTGAATCCCTAAGCCAATGATCGGGGACAAGCTTGTCCTGGGTCATTGACCGAGGCGCTCTTCAACCGACATGCTCCGGGTCTTTCTTGCCATGAGGGAACGCCCGATGAAACTGGAAACCCTGGCCATACACGCCGGTTACAGCCCCGACCCGACCACCAAGGCGGTGGCGGTGCCCATCTACCAGACCAGCTCCTTCGCGTTCGACAGCACCCAGCACGGCGCCGACCTGTTCGACCTCAAGGTGCCGGGCAATATCTACTCGCGGATCATGAACCCGACCAACGATGTGCTGGAACAGCGCGTCGCGGCCCTGGAAGGCGGGGTCGGCGCCCTGGCCGTGGCCAGCGGCATGGCGGCCATCACCTATGCGATCCAGACCCTGGCCGAAGTCGGCGACAATATCGTCTCGGTGGCCAAGCTCTATGGCGGCAGCTACAACCTGTTCGCCCATACCCTGCCGCGCTCGGGCATCGAGGTGCGCTTCGCCGCCCATGACGACATCGCCGCCCTGGAAGCCCTGATCGACGACAAGACCAAGGCGGTGTTCTGCGAGTCCATCGGCAACCCGGCCGGCAATATCGTCGACCTGCAGGCCCTGGCCGAGGCCGCCCACCGCCATGGCGTGCCGCTGATCGTCGACAACACCGTGGCCACGCCCATCCTCTGCCGACCCTTCGAGCACGGCGCCGACATCGTGGTGCACTCGCTGACCAAATACATGGGCGGGCACGGCACCAGCATCGGCGGCATAGTGGTCGACTCGGGCACCTTTCCCTGGGCCGACAACAAAGTGCGTTTCCCGCTGCTGAACACCCCGGACCCGTCCTACCACGGCGTGACCTACACCGAGGCCTTCGGCCCCGCCGCCTTTATCGGCCGCTGCCGGGTGGTGCCGCTGCGCAATATGGGCGCCGCCCTCTCGCCGTTCAACGCCTTCCTGATCCTGCAGGGCCTCGAGACCCTGGCCCTGCGCATGGAACGCCATTGCGCGAATGCACTGAAGGTTGCCCATTACCTGCAGGATCACCCCCAGGTGGCCTGGGTGAAATACGCCGGCCTGCCCGACCACCCGGAACACGAACTGGCCCAACGCTTCACCGCCGGCGCGCCGGCCGGCATCCTGACCTTCGGCATCCAGGGCGGCATCGCCGCCGGCGCGAAGTTTATCGACGCCCTGCAACTGTGGTACGCCTGGTGAATATCGGCGACGCCAAGTCCCTGGCCTGCCACCCGGCCTCCACCACCCACCGCCAGCTCAATGAGACCGAACTGGCCAAGGCCGGGGTCAGTCAGGACATGATCCGCCTGTCCATCGGCATCGAGCATATCGACGATATCCTCGCCGACCTCGAGCAGGCCCTGCAGGCCACCCTGGCCTGATCAGGCCACC
>DATDTH010000552.1:0-2640 GCA_035290985.1 Pseudomonas sp.
CAGGTGGCGAAGAACCTGTTTCTCTGGTCCGACCGCAGCTGGCTGCGCAAGGGCCTGGAAACCTGGTTCACCGCCCTGATCGAGCTGCTCTGGCCCAAGCAGCGGATTCTCGAGGTGTACCTGAACAGCGTGGAGTGGGCCGATGGTGTATTCGGCGCCGAGGCTGCCGCCCGTCATCACTTCGGTAAGGGTGCACCCTACCTCTCCAGCCAGCAGGCCAGCCTGCTGGCCGCCGTGCTGCCGAACCCCCGAGCCTGGAGCGCCAGTCGCCCGGGGCGGCATGTCAGCCGCCGCGCCGGCTGGATCCGCCAGCAGATGCGCCAACTCGGCGGCAGCCACTACCTCAACCAGCTGCAGGCTAAGCGCCCCGACTGGTGGCCCAGCTGGCTAACAGGCGGTTGAAAAACTACCTGCGTTGCCGATACGGCGTTAAAAACACCCCGGGACGCGGCGTCTCAGAATGCTCATTTACTGCATGTAAACTGCGCTTCTTCGGCTATTTTTGCCTTGTCTCGGCTGCCTCGCCTACGTTTTTCAACGGCCTGCTAAACGGCTTTCCCGCCGCGCGCAGTCCAGGCCATAAACGCAAAAACCGCACCTGGGTGCGGTTTTTTCAGTCTCAAGAACGGGGTCAGGCGGCGATCGAGCCCTTGAGCTTGTTCATCGCATTCTTCTCCAACTGGCGGATACGCTCGGCCGAAACCTCGTACTTGGCCGCCAGCTCATGCAGAGTAGCCTTTTCCTCGGCCAGCCAGCGCTGGTAGAGGATGTCGCGGCTGCGCTCGTCGAGCCCGGCCAGGGCCTCATGCAGGCTGGCCGTGGAGCTGTCGCTCCAGTCGGAATCTTCCAACTGGCGGGCCGGATCGTAGCGATGGTCCTCCAGGTAGTTGGCCGGCGACTGGAAGGCGCTCTCGTCGTCCGCTTCGGCGGCTGGGTCGAAGGCCATGTCATGGCCGGTCAGGCGGCTTTCCATCTCACGCACTTCACGGGGTTCGACCCCCAGGCTCTCGGCCACGGCCTGCACTTCGTCGTTGTTCAACCAGGCCAGGCGTTTTTTCTGGCTGCGCAGGTTGAAGAACAGCTTGCGCTGGGCCTTGGTCGTGGCGACCTTGACGATGCGCCAGTTGCGCAGGATGAACTCGTGGATCTCGGCCTTGATCCAGTGCACGGCGAAGGATACCAGGCGCACGCCCATCTCGGGATTGAAGCGCTTGACCGCCTTCATCAGGCCGACATTGCCTTCCTGGATCAGGTCGGCCTGGGGCAAGCCGTAACCGGAATAGCTGCGTGCGATATGCACGACGAAGCGCAGATGCGCCAGGACCATCTGCCGGGCGGCATCCAGGTCCTGGTGGTAATACAGGCTCTCGCCCAACTCGCGTTCCTGCTCAGGGGTCAGCAGCGCGATGCTGTTGACCGCATGTACATAGGCCTCCAGGTTGGCGCCTGGGACCAGGGCATGTACAGGTTGCAACGATGTGCTCATGCGAATCCTCCGACTCACGAATTGGCAGCAGTCTAGCACTGCCTCGTGGGACAGGGAACCGAGTCAAATAGTTCCCTTGTCGATATATAAAATCAATAAAATCAATACATTACTATCTGGGTGCGAGCTCCCGCAGGTGCCGCGCAACGGCCAGCCAGGCGCCAATATAGCCCAACAGCAGCGCGCCTGACAGCAGCGACAGGCCATCGCCGACGGGCACGCCGCCCAGGGCGAAGTCGCTGCCATAGAGCCCGGCCAGGCGCACCACCGCATCGTTCAGCCAGTCCAGGCCGAACACCAGCACGCCCCAGGCCAGCAAACCGGCACCGGCGCCATAGAGCGCGCCCATATAGAGAAACGGCCGGCGCACGTAGCCATCGGTGCCGCCGACCAGCTTGATCACCTCGATTTCGGTGCGACGATTCTCGATATGCAGGCGGATGGTGTTGCCGATCACCAGCAGCAGCGCCAGGATCAGCAGCAGGCTGAGGCCGAAGACGAACCGCTCGCCGAGCTTGAGGATCGCCGTCAAACGCTCGACCCAGAGCAGGTCGAGCTGGGCCTGCTCGACCCTGGGCAACTCCGCCAGGCGTTGACGCAGGACCTCGAGCCCGGCCTTGTCGACCTCCTTCGGGGTCACCAGCACCACACCCGGCAGCGGGTTTTCCGGCAGTTCCTTGAGCGCCTCGCCCAGGCCCGATTGCTGCTGGAACTCGGCCAGGGCCTGATCACGGCTGATCCACTGCGCCTCGGCCACCTCCGGCAGCTGGGCGACCTGTTCGCGCAAGGCTTCGCCCTGGGCCTCGCTGGCGTCGATCTGCAGGTACAGGGAAATCTGCGCCGCGCGCTGCCAGGAACCGCCCAGGCGCTCGACATTGTCGAGCAGCAGCGACAGGCCCATGGGCAGGCTCAGGGCGATGGCCATCACCAGGCAGGTGAAGAAGCTGCCGATGGGCTGCTTGCCCAGACGACGCAGGCTGTCGACCAGGCTGGAGCGGTGGCTTTCCAGCCAGGCATTGACCTGGCTGCGCAGGTCCGGACCGTCGTCCGGGGTCGGTGCGCCGGCCTTCTTCGGCGCGGCACCGACGCGTTGCGCCGGTTGTGGCGGCGGCATGCGGGTTGCGCTCATACGGCCTCCCCGTCGCCGATCAGGC
>DATDTH010000553.1:0-4951 GCA_035290985.1 Pseudomonas sp.
GCGATTTCGCGGACCAGGGTCGAGGAGATAAACGAGTACTTTTCCGACGGGGTGAGGAACAGGCTTTCCACATCCGGGGCCAGTTGGCGGTTCATGTTGGCCAGCTGGAACTCGTACTCGAAGTCCGAGACCGCGCGCAGGCCACGCAGGAACACATTGGCGCCCTGTTCCTTGGCGAAGTGCGCGAGGAGGGTAGAGAAGCCCATCACCTCGACATTCGGCAGGTGTTTGGTCACCTCACGGGCCAGGGCGACGCGCTGTTCCAGGGGAAAGAGCGGGTTTTTCTTCGGGCTGGCGGCCACCGCAATGATCACACTGTCGAACAGGCGCGCGGCCCGCTCGACCAGATCGCCATGCCCCTTGGTAATGGGGTCGAAGGTGCCTGGGTACAACACTCGGTTCATCGTGACGTCCTGGCGGGGTCCGGAAGGGACTCGGATGGTAGCGCAGCAGGGCGGCAACGGCCAAGTCGCGAGCGCCTGCAGATGACCTCCGTCCGCTGGAGGCTGGCACCGTCAGGCGCCGGATCAGGCCTTGCCCAGGCGTTCGGCCAGCCGGGTGGCCAGCTGGGCGGTCAGGCCGTAGATCGACAGCTGGGGGTTGGCGCCGATGCTGGTGGGGAACAGCGAGCCATCATGGATCGACAGGTTTTCCAACTGATGGTGGCGGCCCAGGCTGTCGGTCACGGCCTGGCTCGGGTCCTCGCCCATGGCGCAGCCGCCCATCACATGGGCGCTGCCCAGACGGGTGCGGTAGAGCTCCAGCGGCAGGCCGTCGATCAGGCTCTTGGCCTCGGCCAGGGTCTTCACATAATCGGCGTCGGCATGCAGCGGCAGCACGCTCTTGGCCCCGGCGGCGAACTGCACCTCGGCCATTGTGTGAAAGGCCCGGCGTACACCGTCCCAGGTGTAGTCGGTCATCCGGTAGTCGAGCACCGGTGTGCCGTCGCCGCGCAGCTCCACCCGGCCCTCGGCGCTGTCCGGGTGAAAGCCATCGCGCAGCAGGGCGAGCATGGCGTTGGTATGAGGCAGTTGCTCCATGCGCAAGGCGTTGTCGATGCCGAAGCGGCCGAGCAGGGTGGCGGTCAGCGCCGGCTGCATGGGCGGCACCTCCAGCTTGTAGGACATGCGCCCCGTGGTGCCGTCGTCCCACTGGAAATGGTCGGAATAGATCGACTGCGGCGCGCCATAGAAGGGGTTGATCACCTGCTCGAACTGCGCGGCGGAAAAATTCACCAGGTGCAGAAAGGTCCGTTTGCCGACCCGTTCGTGGGGATCCGGCGCGGCCGAGCGCAGCAGGATGGCCGGGGTGTTGATGCCGCCGCCGGCCAGTATGTAGTGCCGGGCCTTGACCCGGATCTTGCGCCCGTTGGGCGCCACGCAGCGGGCGTCCATGCCCACGCATTCGAGGCCGCTGACCCGGTTGCCGTCCAGCAGCAGGCGTTCGACCCGGGTCAGGTAGAGCAGCTCGCCGCCTTTTTCCAGGGTCGCCGGGATGCTGGTGACCAGCATCGACTGCTTGGCGTTGGTCGGGCAGCCCATGCCGCAGTAGCCCAGGTTCCAGCAGCCGCGCACGTTGCGGGGTATGACTTTCCAGTGGTAGCCGAGCTTGTCGCAGCCGCTGCGGATCACGTCATTGTTCGGGTTGGGCGGCACCGCCCAGGGTGCGACGCCCAGGCGCTGCTCCATCTGCTCGAACCAGGGCGCCATCTCGGCCGGGCTGTGGCCGACCACGCTATGCTCCTTGGCCCAGTGCTCCAGGGTCGGCTCCGGCGTGCGAAAACTCGAGGTCCAGTTGATCAGGGTGGTGCCGCCCACGGCGCGGCCCTGCATGATGGTGATGGCGCCGTCCTTGCTCATGCGCCCGATGCCTTCCTGGTACAGGCTGGTGTAGGCCTCGGACTCCAGCATCTTGAAGTCGCTGCTGGTCTTGAGCGGGCCTTCCTCGATCAGCAGCACCTTAAAGCCGGCGGCGCTGAGGATTTCCGCGCTGGTGCCGCCGCCTGCGCCGCTGCCGACTATGACGACATCGGCCTCCAGGGTCAGGTCTTGCTCCAGGCGCGAGCCGTCATGGGTTTTCCAGCCGCGGGCCAGGCCCTCTCTAAAGCTATCCGGTACAGGCATTTCAGGCTCTCTTTTTATAATTCCTGCTACATCCACGGCTGAGCGAGCTAGAGCCAGGCTAGGCGCAGAGGCGCGAGGGCGCGGAGTTTACGAGTGGTCAATGAGCAGCCCGAGCGCATATGCAACAACGCCTGGCCGCCGTGCAGCCAGCCGTCAGACGGTCGGAGGACCGGGGTAACCGCAATGGGCCCATGACTCCGGGCGGCCGTACCAGCTCATCATCACCAGTTGCAGCAGCGAGGCATGGCCCATCTTCAGCAGGTCCAGCGAGCTGTTCTGCCAGCGGTTCAGGAAGGCGCGGGTGTCCTCTGCGCTGGCATTGGCCCAGCTGCCCCAGACCCCGGTCAGGGGGGCGCGGGTGACCGGCAGGGCCAGCACGTCGAATAGCTGCACCGTGAGCTTGAGCAGCTCCGGCGACAGGCGGTCGAGGTTGTAGTCGAGGCTCTCGAGGGTGCCGGCGACCGCCAGCGGCATTTTTTCCGCCGGCACCGCGCCTTCCAGCATCACCGGGATCAGCGCGCGCAGGAAGGGCAGGTCGGACGTGCGAATGATCGCCAGGCCGGCATGGGGCGTGCTGGCCGAGCAGCCGCTCAGGGTCGCGGTCAGGCCGGCTGTGGCGAGGAAGGCCGAGCCGAGCAGGCCGACTTTGAGCAGGCCGCGGCGCGACAGGCCCGCGCTTTCCAGGGAGAGTTCGGTCATGGGTGATTCGCCGGTTGTGCGTGCATGGGCATCAACGAATAAACAGCTTGTAGACCAGCTTCTGGATCGCCGTGCCATAGGGCGGGAAAATCACGCGGGCCGCGTTGAAGCGCTGCTTGATGAAGACTCCCTTGGCCTTGCTGAAGGTCAGGAAACCTTCATGGCCATGGTAATGGCCCATGCCCGAGGGGCCGATGCCGCCGAACGGCATATCGTCCTGGGCCACATGCAGCAGGGTGTCGTTCAGGCACACGCCGCCGGAGTGGGTCTCGTGCAGCACCCGCTGCTGTTCGCGCTTGTCGTAGCCGAAGTAGTAGAGCGCCAAGGGGTGGGGCCGCTGGTTGATATAGGCGAAGGCCTCGTCGATCGAGTCGTAGGGCACGATCGGCAGCAGCGGGCCGAAGATCTCGTCCTGCATGATCCTCATCTGGTCCGTCACGTTCAGCAGCACTGTGTGCGGCAGGCGCCGGCCCTGGGCCTGGGGGTAGAGGGGGATCAGGGTGGCGCCATGCTGCTCGGCATCGCTCAGGTAGCTGTTGAGCCGCTGCAGCTGGCGCTCGTTGATGATGGCGGTGTAGTCCGGGTTGTCCTTGAGGTTCGGGTAGAAGCCCTGCACCGCGGTGCGGTAGGCCTCGACGAAGCCCTCGACCCGGGCCCGGGGCACCAGTACATAGTCCGGCGCGACGCAGGTCTGCCCGGCGTTCATGGTCTTGCCGAAGGCGATGCGCTCGGCGGCGTCCCGCAGCGGCACGTCATGGGAGACGATGGCCGGCGACTTGCCGCCCAGTTCCAGGGTCACCGGTGTGAGGTTTTCCGCCGCGGCGCGCATCACATGCTTGCCGATGCTGGTGGCGCCGGTGAACAGCAGGTGGTCGAAGGGCAGCTTGGAGAAGGCCATGCCGACCTCTGCCTCGCCCAGGGCCACGGCCACCAGGTCCTCGGGAAATACCTTGGCCAGCAGGGTCTTGAACAGCTGGGAGGTGGCCGGGGTCGATTCGCTCATCTTGATCATCACCCTGTTGCCGGCGGACAGGGCGCCGACCAGCGGGCCTATGGCCAGGAACAGCGGGTAGTTCCAGGGCACAATCACCCCGACCACTCCCAGGGGCTGGTAGACCACCTTGGCCGCCGCGGGCTGGAAGGCCAGGCTGACCGAGCGGCGCGAGGGTTTCATCCAGCCCTTGATGCGCTTGCAGGCGTAGTGGATGCCCTGCAGGCTGGGCATCAGCTCGGCCAGCAGGGTCTCGTCGGCCGAGCGGTTGCCAAAGTCCTGGGATACCGCCTCGATCAGCGCCTGTTGCTCGGCGACCAGCAGCTCGCGCAGGGCCTCGAGCCACTGGATGCGTTGCGCCGCGCTGGGCATCGGGTTGGCGCGAAACGCCTCGCGTTGCTGGCCGAACAACCGGTCCAGCTGGCTGATCTGCTGCTGGCTGTGCTGAAGATAAGCGATGTCGGCGGCCATGGGGGCTCCTGGGGCGATCCCGCGGGGAAAGGGCTTTCCCGCTCGAGGGTGGTGAATTTTTAGAGCAATTGCTCTAATATGTCAAACAGCATGCCGCAACCGGCCTATCCAGGTAGCCCAACGAAGAGTGGGCGGTTCGATTTTTTTCGCGGTCGACGGGTACTATTCACCCAGTCGCATGTCACCCAGTTGCATGCTCCGCCGACCTTTCCCTATCGCGCACCAGTCGAGAAACCGCCGAGTCATGGCCGCACCGATCAAGACCCGCGAACGCATCCTTATCGCCAGCCTGGAGCTGTTCAACGCCCAGGGCGAGCGCAGCGTGAGCACCAACCATATCGCCGCGCACCTGGGGATTTCCCCCGGCAACCTGTATTACCACTTCGCCAACAAGCAGGCGATCATCGCCGAGCTGTTCGGGCGCTACGAAGGCCAGGTGGATCTCTTCCTGCGCCGGCCCGTGGGGCGGGCGTTGACGGTGGAGGACAAGACCTTCTACCTGGAGGCCCTGCTCGCCGCCATGTGGCATTACCGTTTCCTGCACCGCGACCTGGAGCACCTGCTGGAGGCGGATCCGCTCCTGGCCACGTGCTACCAGCTGTTCGCCCAGCGCTGCCTGGACCATGCCCAGGCGATCTACCAGGGATTCGTCGAGGCGGGGATTCTC